>CABRIF010000001.1 GCA_902470925.1 uncultured Collinsella sp.
ATACGATGTTCCTCTACGTCTCGTGGGCTCGGAGATGTGTATAAGAGACAGGGTGGGGGCTACGATGAGCTGCGTGGCGTCGCCGAGCTGCTGACGTTGCTCGGCGGTTATGGAGTCGTCGGTGATGAGCGCATCGACGCGGTCGAGGTTATAGAAGTTGTAAAAATCCTGCTTGCCAAGCTTGCTGGCATCGCAGAGCAGGTAGCGCTTGCCGCTGCGGTCGCAGGCGAGCGCCTGCAGGCGCCCCTCGTCCAAGTTTGAGGTGAACGCTGTGCCGTCGTTCACGCCGTTAGCCCCGATGAAGCACTTGTCGATGCCGAGCGGCGCGAGCATCTCCTCAGCTACGGCACCCACGAGCGAACCCGAGCGGCTGCGATATTGGCCGCCCAGCACGCAGATCTCGAGCGCGGGGTTGCGCTGCAGGATGCTGAAGGCAATCAGGCTGTTCGTCACCACGCGCAGCGGCACGTTGGGCAGCATGCGCGCAACGGAGGCGCAGGTCGAGCCGGGTCCCAGAAACACGGTGTCGTTCGGCTCGATCAGCTCGCACGCGGCCCGCGCAATGTCCTGCTTTTCCTGCGTCCGGATGGTGAGCTTTTCAAAATAGGGGAGTTCGGTGGGAGGGGCCTGCAGGGCGCCGGGCAGGCGAATGCCCCCGTGCTCGCGGATAACGCGGCCTGCCGAGGCGAGCTCGTCGAAGTCGCGCCGGGCGGTCATCTCGGAGATGCCAAAGGAGCGCGCCGCTTGCTTGACCGAGAGCGAGCCTTGTTGCTGGCAGAGTTCGAGCAGGTTTTCCAGGCGTTCGGTTTTAAGCATGGGGCTTCTTTCTAACGAGGCGGTCGGTTTGCCGATCGGGCGAGCGGTGCGGTGCGCAGCTGGTTACGAGCCGGTGATGACCTGGGTCCAGGAGCGCAGCGCTGCGAGCTGCTCGGGGTCGGCATCGGGATTGATGAAGACGGCGCCCATGCGGTCGAGCGTGGTGAACGCGTAGTAGTCGCGCCGTCCGATTTTGTGTCCATCGGTGACCAGGTAGCGCTTGCGTGCGCGCGCGAGCGCATCGGACAGAACGGTGGAGGCATCCATTTGCGAGCCAAACACCTCGTTGCCAAAGATTCCCGTGGTGGACACGAACGCCTTCTCCGCAGTGAGGCCGAAAAAGCCGCTGTTGCTGCTGGGCATGGTGAACACGCGCGTGCTCGCCCGATAGGTCCCGCCCACCAGGAAGAGCTCGACCTCGGTGTTGTCGGCAAGCAGGCTGAACGCCGGAGCGCTGTTCGTCAGCACGCGGATGCCGCGCTTGGGCAGATGCTCGCACATGAGCTCGCAGGTCGAGCCGCCGCCGAGGAAGATGGAGTCGCCCGGCTGCACGCTCTGGGCAGCCAGGACCGCGGCGGCGCGCTTCTGCTGTACGTACTGATGCTGTTTCTCCTCATGCGAACTCACACGAGACAGGGTGGTGCCGTGCGCGCTGTGCGGCAGCTGGGCGCCGCCGTGCACGCGCGTCACGAGCCCTTTGGCCGCCAGGTCGGTGAGGTCGCGGCGGACCGTCATGCTGGAGACGTCGAGCTCGCGCGCGATGTCGTTCACGGTGACCGTATGGTGCTGCTTGAGCAGGTTGAGGATGGCTTGGTGCCGCTCGGACTTCACGGTGCCTCCTTGGATGTTATAAAAAATGTTCGCTTTTATTAAACCGAACAACAAACTGTCTGACAAGTGTCAATCAAGATGAACATACCGCTCAGCGTCAAAAATCGACCGTTTAGCGATGAGGCATAGTGAATGTCAAGGTAGGTGACTCATTAGAAGAAAAAGAGCGGAAAATCGTCTTGACAAGAACAGTAACATCGAGAATCATAAAGGAACAAAAACAAACAACAAAGAACTACTCAAACAGCGACAGCGCTGAGGGGGAGAAGGAAGGAGCAAACGCATGCGCATTGGTGTCATTCTGGCCAGCCATGGAACATTCGCCCAGGGCGCCTTGGGTGCCGTTGAGATGATCGCGGGCGCGCAGCCCGATGTGGTTGCGCTGGCGCTGACGGCCGAGAAGAGCCTCGAGGCATTCGAGGACGAGTTCGTTGCGGCCTATGACAAGCTCGCCGACGTCTGCGACCTGGTGGTCGTGCTGTGCGACATCTACGGCGGCACGCCGTTCAACGTCATCGCACGCTGCCAGCTGCGCGGCATGACGATGGTCGCCTACACGGGCTTGTCGATGCCGGTGGCGGTGGAGCTGCTGCTCACGCGCGACGGGCTTGACTCGGAGGAGGCGGTGCGCGCACAGCTTGAGGCGGCGCACGCCCAGGCGCAGCGGGAAATCGCGCCCGCAGCGGCGCCTGCGACGGAGGATGAGGACGACCTGGACCTGTAAGGGCCTCGGGCGGATGCGATCGATCGCATCGCACGACAGCGCTGGAGAAACAACGCTGGCCATGCGCCAGCTGCAAGAGAACAAGGGGCACACATGGCACTCAAACTCGTTGATATCGACGACCGCCTGATTCACGGCCAGGTTGCCACAACCTGGATTCCCGACTTCGGCATCGAATCGGCCATCATTGTGAGCGACAAGGTGGCCGCCGACCCCGTGCAGAAATCCGTTGCCGGGCTGGCGGTTCCCGAGATCAAGGTCTCGGTGTTCAGCGTGGACAAGTTCATCCACGTCCTCACCAAGACCGAACTCAAAAAGGCCACGATGGTGCTGTTTACCAACCCTGTCGATGCGCTCAAGCTGCACGACAACGGCCTGCCATTCGACTACCTGAACGTCTCGGGCATGCGGTTCAACGACCAGCGCCACCGCCTGCACAAGAACATGTCGGTTACTGCAGAGGAGAAGGCGGCGTTCGAGGAGCTGATTGCGAAGGGCGTCGAGTGCTGGATGCAGACGACGACGCGCGACTCCAAGGAGCCGGTGGCCGAGCTGCTCAAGAACTACTAGACGCTCCGCGGTCGGTGTGGCGTGCCCGGCGCGCCGCGCACCGGAGCCGGCTGCGTCGCGAGATCGCGCCAGCGTGGGGCTGCGCGCTCTGGGGTGCTGCGCCCACGCACGCGCTTGCGCGCTGCGCCATACGGTCCGAACGGGCGCCGGTGCGCCTAGCGACATCGCGCTTGCACCCGCGTTCGAAGCGCCGCATGTCGGCGCGGCATCAACACTGTGGTATCGACCTCAGGCACGAGGGACCTGAGGCGTCCTGCTCGGTGACGGGCGGGGAATACGAGGGAAGGAGCATGTATGCTTCAGGCACTTCTACTCGCCATCTGGGCGGGTCTGTGCACCTGGGACCAGTACGGTCCGCACCTGGGGTTCCGCAAGCCGCTGCTGGCGTCGGTGGGCGTCGGCATCATCCTGGGCGACCTGCCCACCGCCATCATGATCGGCGCCACCATGGAGCTCATGTGGCTCGGCGTCAACAACATCGGCGCCTATGTGCCGCCTGATGTCATCTCGGGCACCATCGTGGGCGCCGCGCTCGGCATCATGGGCGGCGGCGACGCGAGCAGCGCCATCGCGCTCGCCGTGGCCATCGGCATCCCCACCGCCACGCTCGTCCAGCAGCTCAACATCCTGGTTATGACCACGAACGTCTCGCTGGTGCACGCTGCCGACAAAGCGGTCGAATCGGGCAAGTTCAACGCCGTGAACAAATACTTCTGGGCCGGTGCCGCCTGCTTCTTCCTCACGCGCGCCGTCCCCGTCTTCATCGCCACGGGCATCGGCTCCTTCGTGATCGAGGACATCATGAACTTCCTGCAAAGCCAGGTCCCCTGGGTGCTCACCGGCTTCTCCACCGCCGGCGGCATGATGCCCGCCGTTGGCCTGGCCATGCTGCTCACCATGATGATGAAGAAGAACATGTGGATCTTCCTGCTGCTGGGCTTCGTGCTTGCCGCCTTTTTGGGCGTGCCCACGGTGGGCATCGCCATTGCCGCGTGCGCCGCGGCCGGCATCTGGGACGTGATCTGCGAGGGCCAGAAGGGGTCCGCCGCGCCCGCGGTGGCCGCATCCGCGGCGGCTCCTTCCGACGACGATGACGAGGAGTACGATCTCTAATGGGCAAGATCTCGAAGTCAACCTTGAACAAAGTTCTCCTGCGCACCCAGGGTTGCCAGTTCGCGCACAACTACGAGCGCATGCAGTCGCTGTCGCTCACCTACTGCTTCGCCCCGGTGCTCGAGGAGCTCTACCGCGACGCGCCGTCCGAGCAGCGCGTCAACGCGATGAAGCGCCATCTTGAGTACTTCAACACGCATCCCATCGCCATCCCGTTCATCCTGGGCATCTCCGCGGCGTTGGAGGAGGCCACCGACGAGGACCAAAAGGACACGGTGGTGGGCATCAAGACCTCGCTCATGGGGCCGTTCGCCGGCCTGGGCGATTCGCTGCTGAACCTCACGTGGTTCCCCATCGCCGGTTCCATCGGCGCCTCGATGTGCGTCGACAACGGTTCCATTGTGGGCCCGATCGTGATGTTCCTGCTCATCAACCTGCTGTACTGGCCGCTCAAGTACTTCGGCCTGCATAAGGGCTACGAGATGGGCATGGACCTGGTCGAGAAGGCCGGCGTGGCGGTGTTCGATCGGTTGGGCAATCTCGCGAACGTGCTGGGCGTCATGGTCACCGGCGGCCTGATCGCCACGACGGTCAAGCTGAACCTCGCGCTGCAGTTCACCTTCGGCGAGGGCGACCCGCTCGTGATCCAAGACCAGCTCGACAAGGTACTGCCCTGTGCACTGCCGTGCCTACTGACGTTTATCTGCTACCGCCTGCTCAAGCGCGGTCAGGGCAAGAACTCGGCCCAGCTCATCATCGGCTGCATCGTGTTCGCCCTGGTGTTCGCTGCCATCGGCTACTACTTCCCGGCGTTCAAGATCTTCGCCTAGCCGGGTTTTGCACCGCGCCCGTCGCCGCTGCCGTTGACGGGCGCGGTGCCCGCTTCTGCTTGTTGTTGGGTGCACCCGAACCTCAGGTCCGCGCCCGTTTTCGATCATTGGGAGGCGCACGATGAAAACCGTTCTCGTGCTCATGGATACCCTGCGCCGCGACGTCTTGTCGTGCTACAACCCGCATACGCGCGTACAGACCCCGTGCCTCGACGCATTCGCCGAGCAGTCGTGCATTTTCGACAACCACTGGATCGGGTCGGCCCCCTGCATGCCGGCCCGGCGCGACCTGCTGTGCGGCCGGCTGAACTTCCTCGAGCGCGCGTGGGGTCCCATCGAGCCGTTCGACGTGACGCTGCCCCTGTGCCTGCGCGAGGCGGGGTACTTCACGCATATCACCACCGACCACTGCCATTACATGCGCACCGGTGGCGAGGGGTACCTGCAGCAATTCAACACCTGGGACTACCATCGCGGCCAGGAGGGCGACCCGTGGGTGAGCCGCATCGACGAGCCCGACAACATGCCCGAGACGTTCTACGGACGGGTGCGCGAACAGTACCAGAAGAATCGCACGATGTGGCCGCACGAGGAGGAGATGCCCTCGCCGCAGACGTTCTCGTCGGCCTGCGACTGGCTCGACGCGAATGCGGGCGCCGATGACTTCTTCCTGATGGTCGAGGCGTTCGACCCGCATGAGCCGTTCGACGTGCCGGAGCGCTATATGGAGCTCTACGGGGGTGCCGAGGGGCTCGACCGCGACTACTTCGAGATTCCGCCCTACGCCCGGGTGAGCGAGGCGGGCATCCCTAAGGCGGCTGTGGATTACGTGCAGCGTCGCTACGCCGCGCTGGTCACTATGGCGGACCGCTGGTTCGGCAAGCTCGTGGACAAGCTGTCCGAGCGCGGCATGCTGGACGACACGCTCGTGATCGTGACGACCGACCACGGGTATTTCCTGGGCGAACGCGATTTCATGGGCAAGAACTACATGCCGCTCTACAACGAGCTCGCGCATCTGCCGCTGCTCGTGCACTTCCCGGGTGCGGCGCGGGCGGGCGAGCATGCGCACCAGCTCACGCAGGCAATCGACATCATGCCGACGGTGCTCGACTACGCGGGGGTCGAGGTGCCCGCATGCGTGCAGGGTGTCTCGCTGCGCCCGGTGGCTGCCGACGCGGCAGCTCCCACGCGCCCCTATGCGCTGTTCGGCTACCACGGCCTCGATGTGAACGTGACCGATGGCCGCTACACCTACTTCCGCGCGCCGGTGGCGAGCAACAAGCCGTGCTTCGAGTACGCCTGCATTCCCACCACGATCCGGCGCGTGCTGGGCACCGAGATGCCGGAGCGTATCGAGATGGGACGCTTCCTGCCGCGCACGCAGTATCCTGTCTACAAGATTCCTTGCGAGCGCATCGCGGTGATCGACCAAAGTGACAATCCGCTGCGCGAGGTGGGCACGACGAGGCTGTATGACCTGGAGTGCGACTACGCGCAAGAGCACAACCTGGCGGGTGCGGATGCGCCGGAAGAGGAGCGCATGATCGCCGTGCTGCTGCGCGGGTTGGACGAGTACGAGGCACCTGCCGAGCAGAAGGTGCGTCTGGGTTTGGTGTAGAGGCCGCAGGCGGAGCGGCGGCGTGGCGGGCTGCGCGGCGGGCGGCGCGCAACGCCGTGGAGCCGGTCTGCCGGCGGGACTGGACGTAGCGGGGGGGCGCGACCGGCGGCGGCGTGGCGCGGAACGGGCCCGTTTGGGCGGTGTGCGGCCGCGACCGGCGCGCGACGTGACGTGACGCTGCGGGGCGGGCTTGGACCGTCCGTGGGGAGACGAGGAAGGGAGGCGCTGCGCATGTGCGCCGCGAAGCACATCGGGTTTCTGATCAAGCCGGCGTCGAGCGCCTGCAACATGCGCTGCCGCTACTGCTTCTACAGCGATGTCGCAGCGCACCGGTCCGGGTCCCGCGCACAGGTGATGGACGACGCCGTGACCGATGCCATCATCGACCGCGCGCTCGCGGTGGCGCCCGACGCGCACGTGTCGTTCTCCTTCCAAGGCGGCGAGCCCACGCTGGCGGGGCTGCCGTTCTTCCGCTCCTTCGTCGAGCGTGTCGAGGCGCGCCGCGAGCACCAGCAGGTGAGCTACGCGCTGCAGACCAACGGGCTGGCCATCGACGACGAATGGGCGGCGTTTTTGGCCGAGCATCGGGTGCTGTGCGGCGTGTCGGTGGATGGCTGGCGCGACCTGCACGACAGCTTGCGGCCCGATGCGCACGGCGCGGGTACATACGCGCGCGCCATGGGGGCGGCCCGCAGGTTGCGGCATGCTGGTGCGGAGGTGAACGTGCTCGCTGTGCTGACGGCGCAGATGGCGCGACATCCGCAGCGCGTGTTCTCCTGGATCGAGCGGGAACATATCGACTATCTGCAGCTCATTCCCTGCCTGCCGGGCCTGGACGAGGAGGCCGACACGTTCTCGCTCACGCCGCGCGCGTTCGCATCGTTTTACCAGCGCCTGTTCGACCTGTGGTGGCGCTCGTGCGAGCGGGGCCGCTACGTGAGCATCTGGCTGTTCGAGAACTTGATGCAGATGGCGCTCGGCCAGTTTCCCGCGCAGTGTGGCATGCTGGGCCGGTGTGCTCCCCAGTTCGTGGTCGAGGGCGACGGCGCGGTGTACCCTTGCGACTTCTATGCGTTGGACGAATGGCGCGCGGGCAACATCTGCACGGATAGCCTGGAGCAGATGGCGACATGCGAGACGATGCGGGCGTTTTTGGCCGAGCCGCGCCGCGCCTGCGCCGCCTGTGCCGACTGCCCGTTCGAGGGAGTGTGCCATCGCAACTGCAAGCGGCTGAATGTGGCCTACTACGACACCGCGTACTGCGGCCTGAAGGAGTTCTTGGCCTACGCGTGGCCGGGGCTCGAGCACATGGCGCGCATGATGGCGCGTCGGTAGGGGTGGCAGCCGCGCGGGTGCGCTGGTGGTGCCGCGGGTGTCCGGTTGGATGCGGCTGGAGCGACCGGCGGCGCAAGATTGCGGGCCGGTGACGGCTGCAGGCTGAGGCGTAGGATTGCAGCCCGGCGGCGCGCGGGTGCGCGTTGGCGGTGCGGGGCCGGATGTTGGCCCTGCGGGCGACAAGCGTTCGATAGACATGATGGGCACCGTGCGGTGTCGAGAAAGGTACGGCAACTATGTCTTTGCAGATGATCGGGGCGGCGCTCGTGCTGGGTGCCGTGGCGGTGCTCATCTACCTCGAGGTGTGCAAGCGCACGACGTTTGCCAAGCTCGAGGCCTACATGCGGGAGGGGGCCTTCGAGGCGTACCTCGCCGTGCTGGACCGGCCGATCACGCGCGTGCTCTACCCGCGCTACAACCGGCTGTTCATGCGCCTGAACGCCATGATCGGCCTGGGCGACATGGACGAGGCGGTGGCAATCATCGAGCAGATGGAGGCGCTTTCCATGAGCGGCGAGCAGCGTTTGGCGCTCGCGGTGAAAGCGTTCAACGTCTATGTGGAACGGGAGGACGAGCGTTGCGCCGCCGTGGAGCTCGCCCGCATCGAGGCGGACGGGAGCGAGGCGGTGGCGCAGACGAGCCGGCGCACGTACGAGATCTTCCTCAAAGGCTCGTCTGCCTATATCGACGAGATGGAGGCCCGGCTGAAGGGAGCGTCGGCGGGCGAGGAGGCGATGCTCTGCCAGCTGCTGGCCGTGCAGTACGAGAACCGCGGTGACGCTGATCGCGCGGAGGCGTACGCCCGGCGTGCCGCGAAGCTGCTGGGCGTGTAGCGCATGCTGGTGCTTGTGTTCGCGATCGCGTTTGCCGCCTCGACGGTTGGGGCGGTGTGCGGCATCGGGGGCGGCATCGTCATCAAGCCGGTGATGGATGCGGTCGGCGTGGCAGACGTGGCCACCATCAACTTCCTTTCGGGGTGTACGGTGCTGTCGATGGCGTGCTACTCGGTGGTGACCTCGAAGCTCGCCGGGATCTCGACGATCGAGCCGACGGTCGACACGCCGCTGGCGCTGGGGGCCGCGGTGGGCGGCGTGGCGGGGCGCGCGCTGTTCGGGGCTGCGGTGGGCGCGCTTGGCAGCGCCGCCATGGCCGGCGCCTTGCAGGCTGCGGTGCTCGCGGCGATCACGGCGGGGACGCTGGTGTACATGCGCAACAAGGAGCGCATCGCCACCCGGCGGTTTGCCGGGACGGTGCCGTGTGCGGCCATCGGTATGGCGCTGGGTATCTCCTCGTCGTTCCTGGGTATCGGCGGCGGGCCCATCAACCTCGTGGTGCTGTTCTGGTGTTTCAGCATGTCCACGAAGCGCGCGGCGCAAAGCTCGCTGTATATCATCCTGTTCTCACAGGCAGCGAGCACGGTGTCGGCGCTCGCGGGTGGGGTTGGCGACGTGGATGCCGCGCTGCTTGCGGGCATGGCCGCCTGCGGCATCCTGGGCGGCGTGGCCGGTCGGGCGCTGAACGCCCGGATCGACGAGCGGGCCTGCGACACGCTGTTTTGCGGCCTTATGGTGGTGATCGTGGGGATATGCGTCTACAACGTGGTGCGCTGCCTCGCCTGAGCGATGCCGCTGCCCCCTGTTCGGGCAGCAGGGCAAGCCGGCCTGCCCTGCATGGTGCGGCAGCCACGCGCCCGGATAGCGGGGCAAGCCGGCCCAACTGTGTGGTGCGGCAGCCATGCGCCCGGACAGCGGGGGTCTTCTCGCCTGCGTGATGTTGCGGCTATCCCGCTTGGATGGCAGCGACCTTCTTGCCTGTGCGGCGCGCCGGCCATCCCGTCCGGGTTGCCGTGATTTTCTTCGCCTGTACGCCGTTACTGTCGTCTCGTCCGGCGTGGCCGCCCTTTGGCGGGCGAGGGAACCTCATGTTTTCGCTTCTGTGCGCAACTGTTTGTTCGAAAAGAAAGAAAAAGAACAAATAGGTTTAAAACTGCTTGAACTGGCGCTAGTCTTCTGTTTATATATCGTAATATGAACTAAAACTAACACTACCGAAAAGGAGTGAACATGAGGGTTGTACTTGCATCGGATGCCGCGGGCATGCCCTTGAAACGGCTCATCGCGGAGACGCTGTTGGAGGACGGCCATGAGGTGGTCGACCTGTCCGAGACCCCGGCGCCCGATTTCATCGATGCCGCCACTGCGGCGGCGCACGACCTGCTGGAGCACGAGGGCTCGCTCGGCTTCGCCTTCGACGCCTACGGGGTTGGCAGCTATATGGCCGCCACGCGTGTGAAGGGCATGGTGGCCGCCAACATCTCCGACGAGCGCAGTGCCTACATGACCCGCGAGCACAACAACGCGCGTCTGGTGTGTCTGGGCTCGCAGGTTGTGGGTGCCGAGGTGGCGAAGCGGATCGCGCGCGAGCTCCTGCGGGCCGACTATGCGGCCGGCCGCCATCAGGTGCGCGTCGACATGCTCAACAAGATGGCGTAAGGAGACACGATCATGGCAAAGAAGATCATCGCCCTGGGCTGCGACCATATCGTTACCGATGAGAAGACCTATCTGCACGACCGGCTTGAGCAGGCGGGCTACGAGGTGCTCGACTGCGGCACCTATAGCCATACACGCACGCACTACCCGCTGTTCGGCAAGGCGGTGGGGGAGGCGGTGGCCAGCGGCCGTGCCGATCTGGGCGTGGTGCTCTGCGGCACCGGCATCGGCATCACCAACTCCGTGAACAAGGTGCCCGGCGCTCGTTGTGCGCTGGTGCGCGACATGACGAGCGCCCTGTATGCGCGCCGCGAGCTCAACGCGAACGTGGTGGGCTTTGGCGGCAAGATCACCGGGGAGTTCCTCATGGCCGATATTATGCTGGCCTTCCTCAAAGCGGAATACGAGCCCACGCCCGAGCGAGATGCGCTCGTGGCCAAGCTCGATGCCGTCAACCAGGCCGACCCGGCAGCTCAGGCCGACCCGCATTTCTTCGACGAGATTCTGGATAAGTGGGATCGCGGGGAATACCACGACTAGTTCAATTTGGGGACGGGGTCGTTTCGTCCGCGTGCCGCTTGCGGTTTGGGGACGGGGTCGTTTCGTATTACAAAACTGAGGTCCTTCTTCTGGCCGGGCGCTGCACCCTCCCTGTGCAGCGCCCGACTTCATGCAATTTGCAATTTGGGGACGGGGTCGTTTCGTACACGCGGTGTCCATGCCCGGCGTGGGCCAATACGTTCGCGGCCGCGACGACAAGAAGATGGCCCCGGCACGCGGCGTACCGGGTCTCTATCGACCGGGCACTGCGCCGGTCGGCAGCAAGCTCGTGGGCATTCTCAGACATGCTTTCGAGATGGTCCACGCGGACCTTCCGTCGGGCGCAGAGCAACCGGCTTTTCGTCCACAATCCCAATCGGCCCCGTCCCCGAACTGCGCGCAGTCCCAATCGTGGGCCTTCTCGAACATGCTTTCAGGATGATTCAGGATGGCTCACGCGGGCCTCTCATCGGGCACGGAGCGACCGGCTTTTTGTTCGCAGTCCCGTTCGGGCGCCTCAGGCGCCGCCTTGAGAGTTGACGGGGAAAAACGAAACGACCCCGTCCCCAAACTGCAGAGAGCTGACGGGGAAAAACGAAACGACCCCGTCCCCAAACTGCAGTGTTCGCGGAATGCGCGCGGGGAGGTGCCCACGGCGCGCCGGAATGCCGAGCTGAAAACGCTGGCATCATGAAACCCGCAGGTGCGGGCAACATTCAAAATGGGCACCTCGGTGGAGGCCAGCAGGTAGCGGGCCGTGTCCATGCGCGCGTTGGTGAGGTATCGATGCGGCGTGACGCCCATCTGCTCCTTGAACAGGCGGATGAAATGGGGAACGCTCATGCAGGCGCGCTGCGCCAGCTGGGCCACGGACAGGTTCTCCGACAAATGGTCGGTCATGTAGGCGGCGATCTGGCGGATCGGTTCGGATGCCTGGTTGGACTCACGGGGCGCCTCCGCGTCGTCGATGAGCTCGACCAGCAGGTTGGTGAGCAGAGCGTGCATGCGCGCATCGGATGGGGCCGCGCCTGGCCGGAGCGCTCGGCATGCATCGGTTAGGGCGCGCAGCGCGCGTTCGGGCTCGCGTGGGGTGATGACCGGCCCTTTGCGTGTGGCCCGTGCGGCAAGCGAGGAAGCCCCCATGCCGTCGAGGTGCAGCCAGATGACCTCGCTGGCAACCGGCGCGCGGTAGGCGTGGGCGCCATGGCAGTCGACGAGCGCATACTGCCCGGCATGCACCGAGTATTCGGCATGCACCGCGTGCCCCGCATGCGCCGTATGCTCGCCGCGCACCGCATCCGTACATGCGTCCCCGTACCGCAGGTGCAGCTCCCCGCGCTTCACGTACAGCACGAGAAAGCTGTCGAACGAGGCGCGTTCAAGCGCGTAGCCCGCTTCATAGAGAAAGGTGCCCGCCCGCAGGGGGTAGAGGTAGTCCCGCCGCGTTTCGAGGCTGGGGGACGAGACGAAAAACTCCGAACGGTCTCGGTCAACCAAGGGTTCCATCGGTTTCACGCGGCAGCCTCCATGATCATTTTTATCAACTGATGCATAGCATACATCAAGCGGCCATCCTGCGCGCTCCCTATGATGGACCTATATCACGTCCTGCTATGGAGGGAGTTTACGTGTCGGTAGACATCAGGGACACAACCATCTGCATCCCAACGTATGAGCCGGGAGAGCCCGATCGCAATCCTCAATTTATCGAAAAGCGCGTGTATCAGGGATCGACCGGCAAGGTGTATCCGTACCCGGTCGTTGAAACCCTTTCCGACAAGCGCGTCGATCGCATGTGGCGCGCCGTGGTGATACGCAACGAGTACCTTGAGGTCACGGTCTTGCCCGAGCTCGGCGGTCGCATCCAGTACGCCACCGATCTCACGAACGGCTACGACTTCGTCTACCGTAACGATGTGATCAAGCCCGCGCTGGTGGGTCTGCTCGGCCCGTGGATCTCGGGTGGCATCGAGTTCAACTGGCCGCAGCACCACCGCCCCACCACGTTCATGCCCGTGGATTATCGCATCATCGAGCTCCAGGACGGCGGACGCGGCGTGCAGTGCCACGATGTGGACCAGATGTACGGCACCGAGGTGGTCACCACCATCGCCCTGCATCCACAGCGCGCCTATATCGAGATCACCGCCGAGCTGTTCAACGGCACCGACCTGCCGCAGACGTTTTTGTGGTGGGCGAATCCCGCCGTGCCGGTCAACGATGAGACGAAGACCGTGATGCCGCCCGACGTGCATGCGGTGATGGACCACGGCAAGCGCGATGTAAGCCGGTATCCCATCGCAACCGGCACCTACTACAAGCATGATTACGCCGCCGGCGTCGACATCGGCCGTTACAAGAACGTGCCGGTTCCCACCAGCTACATGGCCGCTGCGAGCTCCTACGACTTTGTGGGCGGCTACGACTTCGGCCGCAGGGCCGGCATCCTGCACTATGCCGACCACCATGTCAGCCCTGGTAAGAAGCAGTGGACCTGGGGTAACGGCGACTTCGGTCGGGCGTGGGATCGCAATCTTACCGATGAAAACGGTCCGTACGTGGAGCTCATGACCGGCGTGTTCACCGACAATCAGCCCGATTTCACCTGGCTCAAGCCGCATGAGTCCAAGACCTTCACGCAGTACTTCATGCCGTACAAGGATGCGGGCCTGGTGAAGAACGCGACGCTCGACGCGGCGGTCAACTTGGAGATCGGACCTGCCGACCCCGCGCGTTCCGGCGGCGAGGAGCATGGTATCGAGGCCGAGGGTCTGGCGCGGGGCGAGGTGCGCGTGTCGGTGTACGCAACGCGCCCGCTTGAAGGGGCCGTCGTCGAGGTCGTGGATGCGAGCGGCGCGGTGCTGTACGAGGCGACCTGCGACCTGTCGCCCGCGGCAACCTTGGTTGATGTGTTCGCCGTTGACGAGCACACGGCTCCCCAGGACCTGACGGTGCGCGTTTGCCACGAAGGGGCGCCGGTGGTGTCGTACACCCCCGAGCCCGACCAGCCGAGCCGTCTGCCCGAGCCCGCGCAGGCGGCGGCCGACCCGGCCCAGATTCCCACATGCGAGGAGCTGCTGCTGACCGCTCAGCACCTCGAGCAGTACCGCCATGCCACCTACCTGCCCGATCCGTACTACCTGGAGGGTCTGAAGCGCGACCCGGGGGACGCCCGCATCAATACCGCATACGGCGAGCTGTTGCTGCGGCGCGGCGATGTCAAGGGGGCGGCCAAGCACTTCCGGCGCGCGATCGAGCGCCTCACCCAGCGCAACCCGAATCCCTACGATGCGAGCGCGTACCGCAACCTCGGCATCGCGGAGTTGCGCCTGGGCAATCTCGATGCCGCCTACGACGCCTTCTACAAGGCAACATGGGACGATGCCCAGCAGGAACAGGGCTTCTTCTATCTTGCCGTCATCGATGCCAGGCGCGGGAAGTGGGCGCAGGCGCTCGAGTTCTGCCGCCGTGCGAGCCGACGCAACACGGACAACCTGCATGCCCGGGCGCTCGAGGCCTATGTGCTGCGCCGCGCCGGCGATGCGGAAGGGGCACTGCGTGCGGTTAGGGACACCCTGGCGCACCATGCGTTTGAGTTCGTGTCCGGCTTCGAGCTCTCGATCGCCACGGGGGACGATACCGTCGTTGCGCTCATGCGGGGCACGGTTGAGAACCACCTGAAGGCCGCTCGCGTCTACATGCTGTTCGGCGCCTACGACGAGGCGCTGCATGTCCTCGATCGGATTGACTGCGTGCATCCGCTCGTGTGCTACTACCGCGCGTGGCTCCTCGACGCGCAGGGGCGTGCCGATGAGGCCGAGCGCGCGTTGGCGTGCGCCGAGCAGGCGGACAGCTCGTACTGCTTCCCCAACCACCTCGATGACATCGCCGTGCTGCAGCACGCGATCGACCGCGGCGCCCGTGCGATGGCCCCGTACTATCTGGGCTGCCTGTTCTACGACAAGCTTCAGGCCGAGCGGGCAATCGAGCTGTGGGAGCTGGCTCGTGCGGGGGCGCCGCAGTTCCCCACGGTCCATCGCAACCTGGCGCTCGCCTATTTCAACAAGCGCCATGACCGCGAGGCGGCGCGCGCGAGCATGGAGCGTGCCTTTGCGCTCAACGAGTCCGATGCGCGCGTGCTGCTGGAGCTCGATCAGCTTCATCGGGCGCTCGGCTGGAGCTTCGCGCAGCGCCGTGAGATGCTCGAGCGGCATCTTGCGGTGGTGGAGCAGCGCGATGACCTGTATATCGAGTACCTGACGCTGTTGAACATGACCGGCGCACACGTCGAGGCGCTGGAGCGCATGGCACGCCGGCACTTCCATCCGTGGGAGGGAGGCGAAGGCAAGATCACGACCCAGTATCGGTGTGCGCTGATGCTGTGCGCGAAGGATGCGCTGGCTGCCGGGGAGCATCGGCGTGCCATCGAGCACCTGACCGCCGCGTTGAGCTATCCGGAGAATCTGGGCGAGGGGAAGCTGGAAGGCCAGACCGACAACGACTTGCACTATCTGCTCGGGTGCGCGCATGCGGCGCTGGGCGAGCAAGCGGCGGCGCGCAGGGAGTTCGAGCTCGCCACGCGCGGCGTCGGCGAGGTCGGCGGGGCGATGTACTACAACGACCAGCCCGCCGAGATGGTGCTGTACCGCGGTCTTGCCCATCGGGCGCTTGGCGATGCGAGCCGGGCGAACGCGTGCTTCTACCGGCTCCTCGATTTCGGCGAGCAGCATATCGACGACGAGGTGCGCATCGAGTACTTCGCGGTGAGCCTACCGGACTTCCTGATCTTCGAACGGGATCTGAACCGGATGAATCGCGTGCACTGCCTGTATGTCATGGCGTTGGCGGCCCTGGGGATCGGCGACGCGCCGCGCGCCGCGGAGCTGCTGGCGCAAGCGCTCGAGCTCGATCCGGGCCATGCGCAGGCCGCGCTGTTTCTCGATGAGGTTGAGCGCCGGAAGGTGCTGGCCCGCGCGAGCGACGTGGCGTAGCGGCAGAGTGCGGTGAGGCTGGCGGCGCAGTTTGGGGACGGGGTCGTTTCGTTTGCCCGTTTGGTTGCCCGTTTGGGGACGGGGTCATTTCGTACACGGGGCGGGGCGACGGGGTGTTTCGTGCGCATCGGGAATATCCCAGCTCCGCCGTCGCTCACCGCCCGAAACTTGCCGTTGACCACTATGGCGCAGCTTGCCGCCTGCGCCTGCGCTTGCAGACGGCGTGCCGCGCACCTCCCTTTCTCTTGCTTGCGCTTGCAGCCGGCCCCGCGGCGGGGCGCCCGGCGCGCACGTGGGCCTTCGCGATACAATGAAGCTAATGAATTTGCGGGCAAGCAGCCTGTGCGGCGGAAAGGAACACGCATGATTCTCACCGTTACCATGAACCCTGCTATCGACACGGCCTATCACCTCGATCACCTGGTCATCGACGACGTGAACCGCGTGACGCCGAAAAAGACCGCAGGCGGCAAGGGGCTGAACGTGAGCCGCGTGCTCACCCAGCTGGGCGACGATGTGGTGGCAACCGGCCTGCTCGGCGGCCATATGGGCGCCTACATGGGCGAGCTCATGGACGCCGACGGCATCGCGCACGATTTTGCCCCCATCGCCGGCGAGACGCGCATCTGCCTGAACATCCTGCACGAGGGCAACCAGACCGAGCTGCTCGAGAGCGGCCCGGAGATCTCGGAGGCCGAGCTCGCCGCGTTCTCCGCGAAGTTCGCCGAGCTGGCTGCCAAGGCCAGCTGCATCACCATCTCGGGCTCGCTGCCCAAGGGCGTGCCTGCCGATTTCTATGCCGGCATGGTGGCCACGGCGTCCGAGCACAACGTTCCGGTGCTGCTCGACACCTCGGGCGCATCGCTGGACGCCGCGCTTGAGGCGGCGGTCAAGCCCACGCTGGTGAAGCCGAACCTCACCGAGATCAACGCGCTGCTGGGCACGTCCTATACGCCCGAGCAGGTGTCCGACCTCGCTGCGGCCCTCAAGGCCGACGCGCGTTTCGCCGGCATTCCGTGGGTCGTGGTGTCCATGGGCGCCGCCGGTTCCTTCGCCTTCCATGGCGATAAGATCTACCGTGCCGTCACCCCGCCGATCCCCGCGGTGAACGCTACGGGTTCGGGCGACTCGACCATCGCCGGTTTCGCGCACGCCATCGCTGCCGGCGCCGATGACGTGACCGTGCTCAAGACCGCCAATACCTGCGGCAAGCTCAACGCGATGGACCCGCAGACCGGGCATTTGGTCATCGAGCGTTGGGACGAGGTCTACAACGCGGTCGAGGTTACCGAGCTGTAGCCGACGCTGAGCCCCGCTTGGCCCGCGAATAGCCGCTGGGATCAATCCGTTTCGCATCTCATGCGCCCTGCCTTGTTGTCCAGCAAGGCAGGGCGCTTTGCTGTTGGGGGCGGGGAGGTGAGAGACGCGCGCGTTCGGCAATCAGGCGGCGGCGCTCGCTCGGCTATCGACGCGCGGCCGCCCGCGGGTTTCATGCCGAAAGGCGTATGCGCCGAGAGACGAGCCGCGGCCCTGGGTTAGCGCCGCGCGAGGATGAGCTCGGGGCGCGTGATCCCATCCGGCAGCGCATCGAGGGCGTCCGCGAGGGCGCCCGTTTCGTCCTGGTCGACCACGAGGGTGTCAACGTCGGAGAGCTTGGCAAATGCGTAGGTGCCGCGAGCTGCGAGTTTGCTGGCGTCCATGAGGACAACCGAGCGATCGGCGCACTCGATGGCGGCGCTTTTGATCTCTGCCATCTGCGGGTAGTCCGTCATGAACCCGCGACGGGCAACAAACGCGCCGGGGCAGATGACCGCCAGGTTGACGTGGAGGGTGCGTAGGGCACTCAGCGTGAGGGGGCCGTACAGGTAGCGATGCCCCTTGCGCAGCTCGCCGCCGAGCATAATGACATTGACCGTAGGCAGGCTTTCGTCGATGAAATCGGCGATGGTGATGTCGAAGGTGATGACCGTGATGCCCGACCGCACATCGAGCATGCGGACGAATTCGAGGGCCGTGGTGCCGGAGTCGACGAGGATGGTGTCGCCGTTGCGCACGAGCTTGACGGCTTCGCGCGCGATGGCCTGCTTGGCCTCGACGTTGACGTTGACGCGCTGGTCCTGCACGGAGACGGTCAACGTTTTGTGCAGCGAGACCGCGCCGCCGTGCGTGCGGCGGAGTTTGCCGGCGGCCGCCAGCGCATCGAGATCGCCTCGGGCCGTGACGCTCGACACGTCAAACGTGCGCGCGATGTCAGCCACCTGAATCGAGGCGCTCCGCTCCAGCATGTTCATGATGGCGGCGCGCCGCTCCTCGGCAAAGGTGCGTGCAACTGAAGTCGGCATGCTCGGTTCCGTTCGCTCAAACGTGTGCAAAATGTGGTGAAACCATTTTGCTCTATTTTCTTTTTAGCAAGGCAAACGAGTTTCTTTCTCTTGCGTATCCACACAAACGAAAGAGAGCGGCGCGTGAGACGCGGCAGGGAAGGCCGGAGGTGTGGTCTCGGGCCGGTCGATGGGTCCTATCTTTTTGGTCTTCCGAAGCGGATGGCGCTGAGCTTGAGAGGCACGGTTTTTTGGGGTGCACCGGGGCAGAGGATGGGCGAAACCAGGGATGGGATGCGGCCTCGGTGGATGTGTGCGTATCGTGCCGAGCATGCCCGAGCGCCAGCAGGGTGGCGCATTGGGACGGGGCAGCATGCAGCCTCGGTGGGCGCGATGCATGCCGTGTCGAGCATGTCCGAGCGCCAGCAGGGTGACACGTTGGGGTGTACTCGGAACGAACAGGCGGCGTAAGCCCTCCGGTGAGAAGATGGAGCGGTGGGCGATGCCCGCGGTGGCGCCCACGACGAGCTGCCGTTCCCTCGGGCGGTCCGTCCCGTATGCGGACATCACCCAACCACTCGTAGAGCGGCAAGTAGGGCGGCAGACCAATCACGTTGACGGCGCACGCCGCCACGCGCGCGAATACCGGCAGCAGCTGAGCGAGCGCATGGGAATCCCTCCAACCCTCCTGTTGAAACTTGGAGGGCGCCGTCTGATCGCTGGGTGCCGGATACACGGGGCCTTGCAGAAAAAGAACGTATGTTCTATACTTTAGTTTCGTTTTGTTGTCTGATTGGATGAGTGTAAACGTGCACGCCGGATAGTGGTTTCGTACAATGAAACCAGCAAGTACGCCGGTGTGTGCCGGCGAAGCCAAGGGCCGCCGCAGGCGGTGCAGGAAGGGAGCGATCGCTCATGCTCGTTACCACCAAGGAGATGCTGCTCGACGCGCAGAAGAACCACTACGCCGTGGGTGCGTTCAACGTCGAGAACCTCGAGTTCGTCATGGCCGTGCTGGCCGCCGCCGAGGAGACCAAGTCCCCCGTCATCATGCAGACGACCTCCGGCACCATCAAGAAGACCGGCCTGGATTACTTCTACGGCATGGTCAAGGCTGCCGCCGAGCGCGCGAGCGTGCCCGTGGCCCTGCACCTCGATCACGGCGATGGCTACGATCGCTGCATGAAGGCCCTGCGCACCGGCTACACCTCCGTCATGATCGACGGGTCCCACGAGACCTTCGAGGACAACATCGCCCTCACCAAGCTGGTTGCCGATGCGGGCGCCGCGATGGGCATTCCGGTTGAGGCCGAGCTCGGCAAGGTTGGCGGCAAGGAGGACGACGTCGAGGTCGAGGGCGAGAGCCCCTACACCGACCCGGCGGAGGCCAAGGAGTTCGTCGAGCGCACCGGCTGCACCAGCCTTGCCATCGGCGTGGGCACCTCCCACGGCGTGTACACCTCCGATCCGCACATCGAGCAGGACGTTGTAAAGGCCATTCGCGATGCTGTGGACGTGCCGCTGGTGCTGCATGGCACCTCCGGTGTGCCGGATGAGCAGGTGGCCGAGGCCGTGAAGAACGGCATCTGCAAGGTTAACTACGCTACCGAGCTGCGTCAGGCCTACACCAAGGGTTACATGGCCTACATGGCTGAGAACCCCAACAACTTCGATCCCAAGAACCCGGGCAAGGCGGGCGCCGAGGAGATCACCAAGATCGTGAAGATCCGCATGGAGAACCTCGGTTCCGTGGGCCGCGCGTAAGGGCTTTGCACAGGTTGCGAGCGGGTTGCGTGGCTGTGGCTGTGCGGCGAGCTGCGTGCTGTAGTGAGTTGCGTGTCTGCACTGCGGTACCTACGATTATGCGGACGCTGCGGGCAGAGCGCGCTTGCGCGGACGCGGCGGGCTGCGTGCGGTCGTGTGCTTGCGCGTGGCTGTGCGCTGCGGCGTTGTAGCGAACGCGGCGGCGATACAGTCTTGATTCGCTCTGTTTTTGGCGGTGCCGGCATGTGCTGGCACCGCTTTTTGTGTGTTGTGAGCAGCGAGCCTGCACCCGGCGTGGGCTTCGCGATGGGCTTCGAGCGGGCCGTGCTGGCGCCGGAGGGGCTCGGCGAATCGATAGCTTGGGGCAAAGCAGGGCGCTGAGTGTGTTGCGATTGACGGGCTATGAGACCGTATCCGGCTGAGGCCTCGCTACCGTTGTGCGCACGGCTGGCGGTTTACGGGCCACTGCCGCGCCTGCCACTATTACGCCATTGCTGAAAGCTATTCTCATCGTTATCGGTTGGAGTTGGCTAATCGTTGCGGGGGAGAGGTATTGGCCAGACAACCCAGCGCTGGCTGCATCAAAGCACTCAAGCGAGACTGTTCTAAACCCGAGACAAGTTTAGAGGGCGATCAAGGAGCTGCGCGAAGAGGGGCAATTATCGCGTGCATGCTGATAAAACGGGATATGGCGAATACTACAACATCACATGGCGTAGTAAATGTCGCAGTACATTTTGCAGCAATTGGGATGAGCTCAAACTGGGGTGATAGGCATACCGCTTATGCGGCGCGCGAAGTAGCGTAGTCGCGTTGATAGTGCGTTTGTAAATAGCACATTCTGATCAGGGGGCAGAATACGAGCCTACTCCACGCATGTGATCTGTTGGACACCGGCTTCACGGAGCATCTCGATGTTTTCGGCTGTGATGCCGGTGTCAGTGATGAGGAGGCTGACCTGGTCGAGCGACGCATAGGAAAAGCCTGCTGCAATACCCAATTTACTTGAATCGGCGAGCAGCACCATTCGTTCGGCGCGCTTAACCATCAGCGAGTTGACGACTGCTTCTTGTTGCGTGGTGGACGTGACGCCCGCCGCGGTCGAAATGCCCGCGCAGCCAACGATGCACAGCGTCGCTGCGACGCCTCGAATATTAGCAAGGGCAAACTCGCCAGACAGGACACCACGTGGCGGGCGAATCTCGCCGCCGGTGACAAGGATCATCCCGCTTGGCGGTACCGGCAAGCTTTGAATGTTCAGGCTGTTGCTCACCACGGTCACGCCTTGAGCCGTGATATGGGGAACGCTCATGAGCGCCGTGGAACTCGTGTTGACAAGAAGCAGGTCGTGATCGTGCACGAGTTGAGCGGCGGCGCGTGCGATGGCATCTTTCTTCGCTTCAAATGGCGAGGGGTCGCCTGTACTCTCGAGTGCGTTATCCGCGAGTATCGCCTCTCCGTAGCGCCGATGCAGTACTCCCCGTTCTTCAAGATGGCTGAGGTCGCGGCGTACGGTAAGAGGGGAGATGCCCAATCGCTCAGAAAGGTCGGCAACGCTCATGCGACCTGTCTCTTGCAGCATATCTAGGATGGTTTGACGCCGTTGTGTAACGAACGCTCTGCTTTTCTTTTCCGCCATGGTCCTACCGATCTGCCCGTGCGTTGCCCTATCGTCTTGCGCGTGCCATTTCTGATGAACACTGTGAACATTGTAATCGGTTCTGCGTGGGCGATCAGGTGGATTCGGCGCAGCAATAGAATATGAACTTTCTGAACGTTTAATTCCGGTACAGCTTCTCTGTCTATTATTGCAGAACGCCGCACGGTGCATCCTCGCGCAGTCTCTACGCTGCTCTCTTATTGCGATACCAGAGCATTAAGAATGTCAGCCTTCTTGCGTGTTTTCAGTTTCTGAACGTTTTTGAGACCGTTTGCCGCCAAAAATCGACCGTTTAGCCCATTAGATGACATTTAAAATGACTTTTCTGAACGATTGGCGTATAACTGAATCAGCATCGGTCGGGATTCGCCATCCCTTACCGGTGCGGATCATTCGCATCGACCAAGGAGTCAGGAGGGGCGGATGCTGCTGAGGGAAATCTACGAGAAAGATCATTGCGCCTTTACGGAAGGGCCACTCAGTTGGCGCGATGCGGTGCGCGCTTGCTGTGTCCCGTTGGAGGCCGACGGTACCGTTGATGCGGTCTATGCCGACGAGATCATCGCCTGTGTAGAAAAGCATGGTCCGTATATCGTGCTTATGCCGGGCGTCGCTATGCCGCACTCAACTGAGAACGCGAAGGGATGCAATGCCACTGCAATCGGCTTCATGCACTGCGACACGCCGGTACCGTTCGACTCCGACGAGGAAGGTAAGTACGCACAGGTGTTCTTCACCCTGTGCGACACCAATCCCGATGAGCATTTCGCTAATATGCGGCGACTCTATGCCGTTCTCACCAACGAAGAGGTTGTGAATCGCCTCATCAACGCCACAAGTCCCGAGGAGCTGCTCGAAATCGACGCGTTGGTAGACGAGGGCGCATTCGCTGAAAGCCAGTCATAGGTCCTGCGTGGCAGCCCAGTCGTGCTGTCAGCCCATTTCGTAAGAAAGGACATCCATGGATATCGTAATGAGTGTTTGGACATGGTTCGCGAACAATATCCTGACCCAACCCGCCTACTTCATCGGTCTAATCGTTGTCATCGGCTATGCGCTGCTGCGAAAGCCGTGGTATGAGATTCTCGCTGGCTTTATTAAAGCAGTCATTGGATATCAGATCCTCGCCGTTGGTTCGGGCGGACTGGTCAACGCGTTCCGTCCCATTCTTGTGGGCCTGCAGGAGCGTTTCAATCTACACGCCATGGTCATCGATCCGTATTTCGGGCAGAACGCTGTCCAGGCCGCTATGGGGGATACGGCTGCCGGTGCGCTGCCGTTCATCTCGGGAAAGTCGTTCTCGCTCGTTATGTTCTTGCTGTTGTTTGCCTTTATCCTGAACATCGTGCTCGTGGCGCTCAGGAAGTACACCAAGTGCCGCGCTCTGTTCACTACCGGCCACGTGCAGGTGCAGCAGGCGTCTACGGCATTCTTCCTCATCCTATTCTGTTTTCCGTGGCTCAAAGATGCCGATTGGGCGGTGCTCGCCATCATGACGGTGCTGCTCGGTCTTTATTGGGCGGTCGGTTCCAACCTCTGCATCGGGCCCACCCAGGAACTGACCGACGGCGCCGGCCTCACCATTGCCCATCAGCAGATGTTCGGCGTATACGTATCTTCGCGTATCGCTGGCTGGATGAATGCACATTCCCGGAAGAAATCCAAGAACGTCGACGACATCAAGCTGCCTGGCTTCCTTAAGATCTTCAACGAGAACCTCGTGGCAACGGCTATCCTCATGACGCTGTTTTTCAGCATCATTCTTGTCATTTTGGGGCGCGACTTCCTGGTTGCGGGCGGCTTCATGACTGAGGCACAGGATTTTGTGATGTATATCATCACCACCTCGTTCTCGTTTGCCGTCTATTTGTCGGTTCTACAGCTCGGTGTTCGCACCTTCGTGACGGAGCTCACCAACTCGTTCCAGGGTATTTCTCAAAAGCTTCTCAAGGGTTCCGTTCCTGGTGTGGATTGCGCTGTTACCTATGGCTTCGGTGCCCCGAACGCCGTGACCATTGGCTTTTTGTTCGGTGCTCTTGGGCAGTTTTTGGCCATCGGTCTGCTTATCGCGCTGGGCAGTCCCGTGATCGTTATGGCGGGTTTTGTGCCGCTGTTCTTTGACAACGCCACCATTGGCGTATACGCCAACAGCAAGGGCGGCCTGCGTGCCTGCATGGTGCTGCCGTTCATCTCGGGCCTGCTGCAGGTCTTTGGCTCCGCGCTCATCGCCGGCTGGGTTGGCATGGCGGCTTACGGCGGTTATCTGGGCATGTGGGATTGGGCGGTGGTCTGGCCGATCATGACCGGGCTCATGAAGTTCCTGTCGTACGCAGGTCTGGCCATCGCGGTTCTTGCGCTCGTTGCCATCCCGCAGCTTCAGTTCCGCGCCAACAAGGAGACCTACTTCATGGAGGTAGAGGACTGGGAGCAGTGCAAGAAGATTCGCGCCGAGAAAGCTGCAGCCAAGCAGGCTGTCCAGTCCGGAAAGTAGCGTCTAGACGGACCTTGCTCTTCTCGTATCACATGTAAGCTGCCGGTGTGCACATCCCGTCCCGGCCTAACAGAACTGGAGACTCACATGAACGCCAAGATCCTCGTCGCCTGCGCAAACGGTGCTGGCACCTCCCTGATGATGAAGATGACCGCCGAGCGTGTCACCAAGAAACTCGGCATGGGCGTCGCCGAGATCCACCACTGCGCCCTGTCCGAGGGTGTTTCCTCTGCGCGTCAGTACGACATCGTCTTTGCCCCGCTCAACTTCAAGAACATGTATGACGACGCCGAGAAGGCGGGCGTGACGGTCATCGGCCTGCGCAACGTCCTTTCCGACAAGGAAATGGAGGAAGCCCTCGTCAGCACTGGTGTCGCTGAGAAGTACCAGGCGTAAGGGGCGGCTGAGATGCGCTACTCCAAGAAGGCCATTGCGAGCATGCCCAAGGCGTACGCCATCGGCACCTTCGACGGTGCGGACGCTCGCAGCTTTGTCGTGGGCGTGGAGAAGGACGGGCCCATCCGCCGCTTTGCGCTCGACGGCGCCCCGATGGAGACCGTGACCGAGGGACCCGGCGGTGTCATGACCATCGTCCAGGTGCCTGGCCGTGACGACGTGCTCCTGGCCACCAGCGAGTTCTTCTCGCCCAACTATGGGGCGGACACTGCCGGCATCGTGGCCTACGCGCGCTCCGAGGACGGCACTTGGAGTTCCAAGCGCCTCTGCGACCTGCCGTACGTGCACCGCTTTGGCCTGCTCACAGGTGCTGATGGACGGCTGTGGATCATCGCCTGCACCATCAAGGGCGCCTGCCGCGAGGTCAAGAACGACTGGCTGACCCCCGGTGCGGTCTGGGCGGCACCGTTCGACGACGCTCTCGACGAGCCCGGCGCGAAGCCCCTCGAACTCACGGAGCTCTCCGGTTGCCAGCTGCAGAACCACGGCTTCTGGTGTGCACCCGACCACGGCAGCGTCCTCATTTCCACTGCGGCCGGCGTCTTTCGCTACGTTCCGCCGGCGGCCGCGGGCGAGGCCTGGCAGGTGAGCTGCCTTATCGTGCAGCCAACAAGCGACATCTGCGTGGCGGACTTCGACGGCGACGGTTGCGACGAGATTCTCACCCTCTCGGCCTTCCATGGGGACACCCTCAGCGTTTGGCACGAGACCGACGTGGCGGACACCTACGAATGCGTCTGGACGGATCCCGAGAAGCATGAATTCCTGCATGCCGTCTGGAGCGGCAAACTCCTCGGCGAGTCGTGCGCCGTGGTGGGCAACCGCAAGGGTGGGCGCGAGCTGCTGCGCGTATTCTTTTCCGCCGGCACCTATCGCCTGGAGGTTATCGACCATGATCGCGGCCCGGCCAACTGCTTGGTCATCGAGGACGGTGGCGTCGCGCGCATCATCGCGGCCAACCGTGAGACCGACGAGGTTGCTCTCTATGACGTGACTGCGTAGGACGAACAGGGACGGCAACGTTTACACATTGAACAAGAAGGAGGACTTATCATGTCCGCAATCGACGAGGTCACCCGTGAGAAATGGATCATGAACACCTTCCCCGAGTGGGGAACCTGGCTCAACGAGGATATGGAGGCGGCGCACCCCGCTCCTGGCACGGTTGAGATGTGGTGGCTTGGCTGCACCGGTATCTACATGAAGACGCCCTCTGACACCGTCATCACCATCGACCTGTGGACCGGCAATGGCAAGCGTGCGCATGGCGACGGTAAGATGAAGGTGGGGCATCAGATGGCCAATATGGCGGGCTGCCGTGCCATGCAGCCCAACCTGCGAAACATTCCCTATGTGTTCGATCCCTTTGCGATTCAGCATGTGGACGCCGTGTTGGCTACCCACTACCATCAGGATCACATGTCTAAAGAGTTTGCGGCCCATGTCATCCAGTCCGGTATGACCACCAGCGACGAGGATGGCAACGAGATTCCCGTGCCGTTCATCGGTCCACGCAAGTCCGTTGACTTTTGGGTCAAGTGGGGCGTGCCCGAGGAGCGTTGTCGTGTGGTGAAGCCTGGCGACAAGATTAAGGTGGGCGATATCGAGATCGTCGCAGTGGACTCCTTCGACCGCACCTGCATCACCACCACCGACTCCACCGGCCCCGACCGCGAGGATCTTTGGGGTACGTGCCCGATGGACATGGATGAGAAGGCCGTCAACTACTTGCTATGCACGCCCGGAGGCAACATCTACCACAGCGGCGACTCGCACTACTCCATCTACTTCGCCAAACACGGCAAGGACATCGCCCGTGAGTACGGCGGCGTGGACGTGGCCTTTGGCTCCTACGGTTGCAACCCGATGGGCATGCAGGACAAGATGGAGGCCTCCGACATCCTGCGTATGGCCGAGGCGCTGCAGACCAAGGTCGTCATTCCCATCCACTGGGACGTCTGGACCAACTTCGAGGCCGACCTGGGCGAGATCGAGGCCCTTTACCAGATGCGTCGCGAGCGTCTGGGTTACGAGTTCAAGCCTTACTACTGGAAGGTGGGCGGGCACTACACCTACCCGACGGACGCCGATAAGAAGTATTACGTCTACAGGCGCGGCTTCGAGGACTGCTTCGAAGAGGAGCCTAACGTGCCGTTCAGGAGCGTGCTGTAGCGCCCGGGAAATGTGGATGCCCTGGGTCTTGCGCGTCCCGGAGATTCGGGGCATCTCGCTTTCGCGCGTATCGTGGTCATTTCCGTGCGCGTGTACTGACGCGTTGCGCTCTCGACCTTATTTGTATCCGGATAGCCAAGGAGCATGCGCTTCCGGCCAGTTTGACAGCTGGTGTTGGGGCGGTGTGCCGTGTCGTGCGCACGCGGGAAAGCTATCCATTATTGAGATTGGAACCGTCATGCCTACCTCTCCAAAACCCTACCTGCTCGGTATGTACGAGAAAGCCGTGCCCGTCGAGCTCTCCTGGGTCGAGCGTTTAGAAGCTGCGCGAATGTGTGGTTTCGATTATGTTGAAATCAGCATCGACGAGTCCGACGCTCGCCTTGCTCGTCTCGTCTGGAGCGCTCAGGAGCGCCGAGATCTGGTGCGTGCTCAGGAGCAAACCGGGGTGCCCGTTCGCTCGATGTGTCTGTCGGGCCACCGCAAATATCCCTTCGGTGCCACCGACCCCGCAGCTCGCGCGCGGTCGCTCGAAATCATGCGGCAGGCGCTCGATCTCGCCTGTGATTTGGGGGTTCGCACCGTCCAGCTTGCTGGATATGACGTGTATTACGAGGAAAGCACCAACCGGACGCGTGCATGGTTTGTTGAGAACCTTGCCCGTGCCGTTGAGATGGCTGCACGCGCTGGCGTGGTGCTTGGGTTCGAGACCATGGAGACCCCCTTCATGGACACAGTTGAGAAGGCCATGACATACGTAACGCAGATTGGCTCGCCGTATCTGGGTGTGTATCCAGACATTGGCAACCTCACCAATGCATCGTTCGTCTACGGATCGAGTGTTGCGGGTGATGTTGCAGCGGGCCGCGGTCATATTATCGCCGCCCACTGCAAGGAGACGGTTGCTGGCGCATATCGCGAGATCCCGTTCGGTACGGGCACGACTGACTACGAGGGGGCGTTGGATGGGCTGGTGGGCCAGGGCGTGCGCCGCTTTGTCGCCGAGATGTGGGACACGGGTTCTTCGAGTTGGCGTGATGAGGTTGCTGTGGCATCTGCGTTTGTGCGAGGCAAGATCGAGGCCGCATTCGAGCGAGTAGGTTGACAGCCGTGAGGCGCGACGCAGGGTAGGGTGCCTCATCCGTGGCGGGTTGGCGGTGTGCAAAGTCCGTGTGGGCTGCGCAGCGTGTCGTGCCGGTGGGAGTGATCGCCGTGATTGGTGCCGGATTGGGGCGGAGCGATTCTGCGTAAGCGGTGCCCGTGTTGGGTGCCATGAGAGAAAGGAGCGAGCTATGATGCTCAAAGAGCTGCGTGAGCGCGTGTACGAAGCCAACATGGATTTGCCGCGTCACGGTCTCGTTGTCTTCACATGGGGCAACGCATCGGAATTTGATCCGATACATGGCCTGTTCGTCATCAAGCCGTCTGGGGTTGACTATGACGAGTTGTCACCCGAGTCCATGGTGGTGTGCGACCTTGAGGGCAATGTGGTGGAAGGAGAGCTCAACCCGTCGTCGGATACCGCCACGCACGCCGCCATCTATCGAGTCTGGGGTGAGAAAGTGCGCGGCGTGGTGCACACGCATTCCCCGTGGGCTGTTGCTTGGGCGCAGGCCGGTCGCGATGTCCCCGCATACGGCACCACGCATGCTGACTACTTTTATGGGCCGGTGCCCTGTATGAGGGGGCTCACCGAAGCTGAGATCGAGGATGCCTATGAGGCCAATACCGGCAAGGTCATCGTGGAAGGTTTGTCTGAACGAGATCTCGATCCGATTTCCGTTCCAGGTGCTCTTGTGCGCAGCCATGGGCCCTTCACTTGGGGAAAGGACGCATCTGCGGCGGTGTATCACGCGGTTGTGCTCGAGGAAGTGGCCAAAATGGCCGCCCGCACCGAGCAGCTCGCCGTTGATGCAAGCCCCGCTCCGCAGTACTTGCTCGACAGGCATTACCTGCGCAAGCACGGCCCGGGTGCCTATTACGGGCAGGAAGGTGCACACTAGTTGTTGTGCGCCAGTGCCGTGGAGCTGGGCGATAATTCCTGTAGACGGTTTGCTGTGGACATCTGTGGAGTGCACGGGAAGTGTGTGATTGCCATGTGCTGCGCCCATCTGTTATCTGTCAATTATGAAGACCTTGCGATGGCGTGCGTATCGGTCCTTGCATTCCCGGTCCATGGTGCGTAATATACTCTCTTGCGCACGAGATGCGCCCAGACATTGCGGGGTGGAGCAGTCTGGTAGCTCGCCGGGCTCATAACCCGGAGGTCGTAGGTTCAAATCCTGCCCCCGCGACCAAAAATCAAGCCCTGGCCTGCGAAAACAGGTCGGGGCTTTTCTCTTGCATGCTGTCGAAAATCGGCGACGGTAACAGTATCGGTAACGGTATCGCGGGAAAACGGCCGGGTCTCATGTCTTCTCCGCGTGCCTGCGCAACGCGGCCCTCGTCGCCCTCGCCACGTCGAGAATCACCGACAGCTCATAGGGCGAACTCGACTCCAGAAGCTCGGCCACCTCGTCGGATATGGCCTCCCTGCCCGCCTTCGACGCCTCGTGCAGCAGCGCGTCAGCGCTCACGGAGAGGGCGTCGGCTATGGCGGCCAGGACGGGCAGGCTCAGCTTCGTGTTGCCCGTCTCGATGTGGCTCATGTGGGTGACGGATATGCCAACCATCTCCGCGAGGCGCTCCTGGGAGAGGCCACAAGCCTTCCTGTACCTGCGCACACGCTGCCCTATGCCGTAGTAGATAGCCGGAGCATCACAGCGTTATAGCAGGCGAAATGCTAAGTTCCCGATTGCTTGTCGCTGGGATTCGCGGGGATATCCTTTGAACTCAGTGTAGTAGCCCAGGGCGTTGTCCTCACGGGGCTTCAAACCGCCTCGTTCGACGGACCGCAGGCCGTCAACATTGCGTACGAGGGCGCTATCCGCCCATATCCATTCATGGGAGAGCGGATCTGCCGGGTCATGTTTAACGTTCGGGATATATTTCTTTCCGCATTCGATTTGATAGAACATCAGATCGAGAGGGCTCTTCATGGTGCCGACAGTTTCCGCGAGCGAAAGAAGCTCCTTCAGCCCGTCAGGGGTGCAATCGAAGGCAGGAAACCAGTCACGGAGTAAGGTGTAGAGGGCGTAGAGCAGCGTTATTTCCGCGAGCGAAAAGTCATTTGGTATTCGTGTCCCTTTTCTAAATATCATCGCACGAGCATGGCCATTCCACGGCGTCGTCTTGCCCGATAACCGTCTTGTTTACCTCGGCAATGATCTCGCTGAGGTTCCTGTCATTTCCGCCGTGCATGTGTCATTCCTCGCTTTTTGCTAGGTGTTGGGTGCCAAGACGTTGTTTGCATCGTGGTGATGAGAAGTAGGGAGGGTTCTCGCATGCTGTGAGCTGTCTACGCTTACGGAAGAGGAGCACTCCCATGGATCAACATCCTAACGCAAGGCCCGTTCCGAGAGGACGGACGCCCCCGGCCTTCATCGAGCGCTATAATCGGAAGCGTCCACACATCGCCTGCGGGGGCCTGCCGCCCATGTTGCGCGGCGTCGGTGTAAACAATCTATTGGCACATAACATCTAGGAGGGTGGCGCTCGTGGCGCTTGAGAACAAACTCGGCATAGAGAGCGAAATCGAACTCGCCCGCGAGGAAGAGCGGCTTACAAAAAGGCGCGCCCTTGAGTTGTTCGAGGACGGCCTGCTCGGCACCTTTGAGGTGGGCACGTTTGCGGGCCTCTCCCAAATCCACCGTTACCTCTTTCAAGATGTTTACGATTTCGCGGGGGAGCGCCGCACCGTCAACATCGCCAAGGGCAACTTCCGGTTCGCGCCGGTGATGTACCTCTCTGCCGCCCTTGATGCAATTGACGGGATGCCGCGGGGTGCGTTTGACCAGATAATCGAGAAGTACGTGGAGATGAACGTCGCCCATCCCTTCCGTGAGGGCAACGGTCGGAGCACCCGTATCTGGCTGGACGCGATTCTCAAGAAGGAGCTCGGCATGGTGGTCGATTGGAGCCTCGTGGACAGGGAGGACTACCTCCTCGCCATGGAGCGCAGCCCGGTACGGGATATCGAAATCAAGGCCCTCCTGAAAGCGGCGCTCACCGATGCCATCTACGACCGGCAGGTCTACATGAAGGGCATCGACGCGAGCTACCGCTACGAGGGCTACTCCACCTACACGATGGGGGAGCTTGGCGGTGAGTGAACCGGAGGAGAGCGGGGCGGAGCGGCGCATTTTCGGCCGCGCCCGCGTGATGGGGGCAATCCACTCCGGCGAGATGGAGGGTACCTACGTCTCCGCAGAGTTCCACGAGGACGCGGACGAGTACGTGCACGGCGACATCTCCATCGAGGAGCTGATGAGGCGCACCAAGCGCCGCTGGGACTCCAGGCGGAAGCGTCCGGGTGGTGATGACTGCGAGTGATGCCGTGGGTGCCAAATGGGTACCAGCGATAGTCCAACCGGTGAGACCTGGCGACACAGGGAGTCACAAGATGCAACGAGAATCAACCGCTGGCACGATTTCTATCATCGAGTGGGAGTGATTTGTCCCTCAAAACGGTTTGCAACGGTCTGGACCAGAAAGCAATACAATCGCAGTTCAAAAAGGGCTTCTTCGAAGTGTCGGCATAAAGTTGTTGTTGGTCGGGGAGGTCACATGAGCCCGCTGTCGGCGTGCCAGCGGCCGGCGAACCTGACGCCGGCGCCCGACCATGGTGCAAAGTCGCCTCGCTGGAGTGCTCGCACGCCGTTGTCCATATCAACGATTCGATTGAAGATCTGCTCGGGACTCCCCTTTTGCAGGGCGGCGCTCACGAGGATGCGGATCGCACCGCCGTGCTCTCCTTGGTTGCGTGCCTCGCAGACATATCGCTGAACGGGACGTTTATGGAACGTCTGAAAGCAGGTGCCGACGATTTGTCCGATACCGAGGAAGGGCCGGAGCCCGGCACAGACTCAGGGGGATTCGGTGACGGCGCACCTCCTGAGCGGTGGCCTGATCAAATCGAAGTTGAGGGACAGCGCTTTTACCCGGATATCGAGGCGCAGGAGCTCGGCTCCGCTGTGTATATTGCAGAGCTGATCGCCGGGGCGAGGTGAGGCGGGCGTGCGAGCCCTCCCGATGAATCGCAGCCGGAGCTCCTTGTAGCTCTCGGTGGTCGAGAAGGAGATGGCATTCATCTCGGTGAGCCAGGTCAAGGCGGCTGGGCGTGCCGAGCATCGCGCGCTTAACCGTCGCCTCGGGGCATAGCTGGATGCGCCCATGGGTAGGCCTGCGCGGGTACAATTGGGCAAGGCGACACGGCAGGGAGGCGCGCTATGTTCTACAATTGCGCCGAGCTTGAAGATGGGACGCAGGTGGCGTTTTCTAGCGTTCTCGACGGCGGCGAGGTGGAGGTTTCCGTCGAGCGCCCCGTTGAGCCGGGCTTCGACGCTGCCATGTGCGCGCTTCCGTCGTTCAAGCAGTCGATAATCGAGGGTTTCAACAAGGATGAGATGTCCTACCTTGACTCTTTTGTTCGCAATAACGCGCAGCTCATTTTGAGGCTGGCGCGGGAGGCGTCGAGGGCGTATGCCTAGGCTTTTGTTCCCGGGTTCGCCCCTCGTCCATTCAGGGCTGTTTTTCGGCCGCGGATGGACGCACGGCGAACCCGGAATCTGCCGATGGACGTGTGGCGAACCCTGAACGCGTTGTAGCCTCGGGGCCCCGAGCTCCGGACTTCCCAGCAGCTGTGCGGACTGCGCGGTGTCCGCGCCCTCACCTCGCGCCCCGCAGGAAGGGCAGCGCGTCATCCCCACCCGCTAAGAAAATAGTTTCACCATGACACAATTCTGCATCAGCATGCGAAGCGGCGGCTCGACCTGCCGGCGCACACCCCCGCCCAATTCCGGCGCCTTCCGGCGCTTATCCGCCAACAACCTGCTCGATCCCGCCTTTGTGTACCGTTTACCGACTTTTTTCGACCGCTCACGGATGGACTCCTTCCGTTAATAGTTAACAACAGCAATTATAACGACAACGAAATCACGTACGCGACAATAGCCGCGGGGAGGGAGAAGACATGCGCTACTTGCTGCTGGTAAGCCACGGCACCTTCGCTGGAGGGCTGCGCAGCGTGCTCGACATGCTGGGCGGTGGCTCGGATGCGGTGCTGAGCTGCAGTCTTGAAGATGGCATGGGCGCCGATGAGTATGTCGAGCGCCTGGAGGCGGTGCTCGATGTGCTCACGCCGGACGACGAGGTCGTTGTCCTGGGAGACGTGCTGGGCGGCTCTCCGCTCACCAACGCGGTGAAGGTGCTCGAGGCCCGAGGTCTGCTGGGCGCCTCCCTGGCGTTTGGCGGCGCAAATCTGCCCATGGCGCTGACGGCCCTGCTGCAGCCAGCGTCCCTGTCGCTGGGCGAGGTTGCCCAGGTGCTGCTCGATGAGGGCAAAAGCGGCGTGAAGCAGCTTGTGCTGTCGTCCGATCAAGCCGAGGACGACGAGGACATTTAACGGGTTTGCAGGCTCCGCACGGCCGGTCCGAGGCCGTGCGGCCAGAAGGAAAGGAACGAGAGATGTCGGTTTCATTTTTGCGTATCGATGACCGTATGATTCACGGGCAGACGTGCACCCGGTGGTCTTTGGAGTACCCCTGCGATGGCCTTGTCGCCGTAAACGATGCCGCGGCATCCGATCCGGTGCTCAAGCAGGCCTACAAGAGCGCTTCGGAGAAGAAGACGTTCGTCTGGACCCTCGAGGCCTTCCAGCAGAAGTGCCAGAAGGTGCTCGACAGCAAGGACCGCTACTTCATCATCACCAAGAACCCCCAGGATATGAAGAAGATCCTGGTCGATATGGGCTTCAAGCCCGGTTTGGACCGCGTGATCGTCGGCCCGTGCAACGACCGCCCCGGTGCCACCAAGCTCGGCAACAACCAGTCGATTACGCAGGAGGAGGCGCAGGCGCTCGAGGACATCACGAACGCAGGCTATACCGTGGAGTTTGCGCTGCTCAAGGAAAAGTCCATCGGCGAGTGGCCCAAGTTCCGGGGCAAGTTCGGGTTCTAAGTCCGACGCCGCGCGACCCGTGCGCGGCGCGTTCACGCGATTGAGGTCATTGGGCGCATAGGGCGCGCAATGCGGAAAAAAGGGAAGGCGGAACTATGGAAATCAATGTGTTCCAAGCGGCGCTCTTCGGCCTGTTTGCCTGTTTGGCATCCATGCCGGGCATGGGCGGAACGACCATCGGTAACTACACGCTCGGTCGCCCGCTCGTTGCCGGCCTGGTGGTGGGCATCATCATGGGCGACATCACCACGGGCGTCATCGTTGGCGCGGCAATCCAGGTTGTCTACATCGCGCTGGTGACCCCCCGGTGGAACGGTCTCGGCCGACGTGCGCGCTATCAGCTACATCGGCATCCCGCTGGCGATCTTGGCCATCAAGGCCCAGGGGCTGGAGCCCGATTCCGAGGCGGCGAAGAGCCTGGCGGTCGCTCTGGGCTCTGCCGTCGGCACGCTGGGTACGGTGCTGTTCTACGGCACGTCGACGATTAACCTGGTGTGGCAGGGAATCGGCTGGAAGGCCCTGGAGAAGGGCGAGCTGAAGAAGCTGTACGTGGTGGACATGGTCCTGCCGTGGATCGGCCACATCCTGTGCTCGTTCATCCCGACGTTCTTGATCACCATGGGCGGCTCCGGCATGGTCGACCTCATGAAGGCGTACCTGCCCATGGACGGCATCGCCATGAAGACGCTCTTCACCGTTGGCTCGCTGCTCCCCACCGTCGGTATCGCGATCCTGCTCAAGCAGGTAATCAACAAGCCGGTGGACTTCCTGACGTTCTTCTTCGGCTTCACGCTCGCCGCCGTCATGGGCTGCAACCTGATCGCCGCGTCGCTCATCGGCGGGTTCTTCGCGGTGATCAACTACAAGATCGAGGAGCTCAAGATCGGTGGCCTCGCGGCTGCTCGAATCGGATCCGGTGTGGACGATGACGATGAGGAGGAGATCTAAGATGGCAGATATGGCAACCTCGACTCCGGACAAGCGGGCGAAGAAGCTGTCCCAGAAGACGCTCAACAAGTCGTTCCGCAACTGGTTCTACGGACACCTCACCTGCTTTTCGCAGGAGCACATGCAGACCTTCGGCTATCTGTGCGCCATGCTCCCCATCGTTGAGGAGCTCTACGATACGCCCGAGGAGCAGAAGGATGCGCTCATGACCTACAGCGCGTTCTTCAACACGGAGCCGCAGATCGGCACCATGGTGGTGGGCATCACGGCTTCGCTCGAAGAGGCCCGCGCGAACGGCGAAGCGGTAACCGACGAGACCATCAACGGCATCCGCGCCGGCCTTATGGGCCCGCTGGCCGGCATCGGCGACTCCCTGATCGTGGGCACGCTCATCCCCATCCTGCTGGGCATCGCGCTCGGCCTGTCGAATGGCGGATCCCCGATCGGCGCGATCTTCTATATCGTCGTGTGGAACGTGCTGATGTTCCTGGGCATGAAGTTCGCTTACAAGCAGGGCTACACGCTGGGCAGCAAGGCGGTTGAGACCCTGATCGGCCCCAAGGCCACGGCGATTCGCGACTCCATCGTGCTCATCGGTACGGTTGTGATCGGTGCGGTGGCTGCGACCTGGGTTTCCATCACCACCTCGGCGGTGCTTCCCGGAGGCATCGTCTTGCAGGACCAGCTCGACAGCGTGTTCCCCAAGCTGCTGCCCATGGGCTTCACGGTGCTGTGCTGGTGGCTGATGGCGAAGAAAAAGATCAGCCCCACGGTTGTCATGCTGATTCTCGTGGCCGTTGCGTTCGTGGGCGTTCTGATCGGGTTCTTCGATCCCGGCCTGACGTACTAGGCCTGTAGAGGGAAGCGTCCTGCTTTCCGTATGTGCGTGGACCGGACGGTCGTCCTTGAGGGCGGCCTGCCGGTCCTTTCGGCCAGGGAGGTTGAGAGGGATGGACAAGGGTTCGGGGACGCCGTCTCGTCGCTTGAGCCGAGACGAGCTGGTTGTCGAGGCGCAGATGCAGACGCGGGCGATCGGACGCTTGATGGTGTGGCAGCGCCTGGGCTATTCGGCAATCGCGCTTGGCGTCTTGCTGGGCTGGTGGGGCTTTTACGGCTCCTCTACGGTCGCGCTCGGTGCGGTGGGCGTGGTGCTGCTGGCGATCGGGGTGGCTGCTTCGCTGGTGCTGCATCGGGGTATCAAGAATGCGAAGTTGAACGTGCGCGCGCTGATGCGCGCTGCAGGTGCCGACGTTGATCGGGCGGCGCCCGACGCCAGCGATCGCGCGTGATGCGCGCTGCCGGATGGCGCTGAGCGACCGAATCGCCCAGGCGAACGTCGTATCGCGCCGCTTTGGACGGGTGTGCGCCTGTTGGTGACGAGCAAGCCGCACGGCAAGAAGGCTGCTAGAATCGATGGGCAACATGTCGTGTGGGTAATGATGCCGGAATGGGGAGAACGGGTTGGATTACGAGGACGCAGCGAGAAAACTGATTGTTTTTTCCAGATCCCTGGCAAAGGGTTCCCTGAGCAGCGCGCGGGGCCTTTCTGTGGGTGAAGCCCCCGTTCTCCAGTATCTGTCAGGCCATGTGGGGGAGGACAAGACGCCCTCTGGTTTGGCGGAGCGCCTGGGCTACTCGCGCCCGCGCATGACGCGCATCCTGGATGCGCTTGTTGCCAAGGGATTTGTCGAGCGCAGAAACGATCCGAGCGATCGCCGTCGCGTTCTGGTCCGCATAACCGATGCGGGCATAGCCCATGCGCGCCAGCAAAATGCGCAGGGTGTCGATGCAGTGGCTCGGGAGCTGCAGGCGCTGGGGGACCGCAATGCGGCTGAGCTGCTGAGCGTGCTGGAAAAGGCCTACAGCATCACCTATGACAAGGATCACTACCTCAAGCAGGACCGCAAGTAGCACTTCGGCACGGGCGACGATCCGGCGCGAACGGGCGTGCTGCGGCACGGGCGACGGTCCGGCGCGAACGGGTCCGCCGCTGCCTTGCGCTCGGCGCATAGCTGCTGTATGTCGCTGTTTCAAGTCGATTGAAGCTGCATCTGCTGAGCTTGGATTGCGGAAAGGATCAGGTATGAACAACATGCTGGCGCACGGCGCGGGGATTCAAGGTGACCATGTAAACGAGCGGTTGACTGCTCGCGAGGCCGATCTCGGAGAGGAGGCGGCCGATGTCGAGTAGCCCCAGCTCCCCGGCGCCCGCCCGCGTGTTTGATCCCGGCTTCGACATCAGGCCGACCTACGAGCCTTTGGGGTTCGAGTACGGGGAGGGCGTGTTCGGCCCTAAGCCTGAGCTCCGTACGCTCGAGGCCATCAGGCCCTCCCTCAAAGATCCCGCCTGCGACGGCCCCGAGGTGCTCTACGCGATCGCGATGGACACCGGGCGTGCGGCCGACCGCACAGCCATGGTCGATCGCAATCTGCTTTTCGGCGCCGTGACGTACGCGAGGGGCCGCCTCGGCAGGGAGCCGGTGCGCTCCCAGGGCCACGTCCACGCGGTTTCGGCGTCGTGCGGGATGTCCACGTGCGAGCTGTACGAGATCTGGAGTGGCGCCGCCTACATCTACATGCAGGAGACCGACCACGATGATCCCGGCCGCTGCTACGCGATATTCGCCGAGCCGGGCGACGTCGTCATCGTCCCGCCGGGCTGGGCGCACGCCACCATCGTCGGCGATGTGTCCCACAACCTCACCTTCGGGGCCTGGTGCGTGCGCGATTTCGGCTTTGACTACAGCGGCGTGCGCGCCCACGGCGGGATTGCCTGGTTCCCCGAGGTCGACGACCAGGGGGCGACGATGTTTGTAGCCAACCCCACGTACCGCTCGAGCGATATCGAGGTGCGGCGCCCCGGCGACTACGCGCGGTTTGGCTTGGAGAGGGGCGTTCCCATCTACGAGCAGTTCACGAGGGACCCCGACCGCATGATCTTCGTGTCGAGGCCCCAGGATTTCCCGCAGCTCTGGCAGGATTTTCGCCCGTAGGGACATGGCGGTTGGCGCGGGAGCGACATGTGCGACGTGTGCGACGGGCGCGACGGCGTGCGACGCGGGCAACGTGTGCGACGGGCGCGACGCGGCTGGCGTCCATGGTTGCTTGTGGGGCCGGCCCGGATTTCGGGTACGGCCCCTGGCCATCTTTTGCCTGATGGCTGGTTCCGGGTTCGGCCCCTTGCTATCTTTCGTCCGGCGGTGGATCCGGGTCCGGGCGCCGGTCATCTTTCGCCCGGTCGTGGATTCCGGGTGCTGGCTCTGGCCGCTTTTTGTCTGGCGGCGGGCTTTAGGCGCGTGCGTGCGCCGTCCGTCCGGGGGCGCCAATGGGGCTCCGGGCCCGGGCGCCGGCCGTCTCTCGCCTGGACGTGGATTCCGGGTTCGCCTGCGGCCCGTCTGGATATCCCGGGTTCGTCTGCGGTCCATCTAGGTATTTAGGGTTCGCCTTTTGGCCATCTGGAGCCGAAAAACGGCTCTGGATGGACAGGGGGCGAACCCTGCTTCTCCGGATGGACAGGAGACGAACCCTATTGTCGGCGGCGGCCTCTGGATGGACGAAACCCGAACCCGGAATCCGGCGGCGGCTTCCAAACGTCCGAAACTCGAACCTGGAATCCCGCCGCAGTCTCCAAATGGACGAAACGCGAACCCGGAATCCCGCAGCAATCTCCAAACAAGGCCGCAGCGTGAGGTCAGGCCCTCTTGCAGTGCGAGCTCGGGGCCCTGCAGCTCCAAACGTCCAAAACCCGAACCCGGAATCCCGCCGCAGTCTTCAAATGGACGAAGCCGGAACCCGTAATCCCGCTACCGGCAGCCTGTGGGACGAACATGGGCCGACCGGACCGGCTTCGCGCTAGATCGCCTTGTTTCTTGAAGTTTTTTGACAGCGCGCAAGGCTGCGGGCGGTCAAACGCATAGTATAGGCATGGTCTATATAGGCACGGTTTAATGGATGCTGAAGACAGCTGATGCTGGAAGCGACCAGCGCTGGAGGCAACCGGCGCCGGCGACTGCCTCCGTCCGGTGGGTATGGCTGCGAGGGCGCGTGTGCATCGAGCTTCGAACATGTGAGCTGTTGTGGGCACACCGGGCGTGTAGCTTAAGACGGCATCCGGCGAACGCCGGAAGCGCGGGTGTGCCCGCTGTCGGGCGCGCACGGCGCCGAAGACAGAGAAAGGCGAGGTATATGGGGGAGCAGCGGGTATTGATTCGCATGGCTACGGAGGCGGACGCGCCGGCGCTGGCGGCCATCTACGAACCGTACGTGCGCACCACGGCGATCACCTTCGAATACGAGCCGCCCTCGGCTGAGGACTTCGCCGCCCGCATGCGTGCCACGCGGCAAAACTACCCCTACGTGGTGGCTGAGCTGGACGGCCGCCCGGTGGGCTATGCCTACGCCAGCACCTTCAAGGGTCGCCCCGCCTACGACTGGGCGGTGGAGACGTCGATCTACGTGGCGCGCGGCCAAAGCGGGCGCGGCATCGGCCGGGCGCTCCATGACGCGCTCGAGCGCTGCCTGCGCGCGCAGGGCATCTGCAACATGTACGCCTGCATCGCCGTTCCCGACGGCCCGGACGACGAGACCCTCACGCGCAACAGCGAGCGGTTCCACGCACATCTGGGATACCGGCTCGTGGGGGAGTTCTTCCGCTGCGGCTGCAAGGCGGGCCGCTGGTACAACATGGTGTGGATGGAGAAGATGATCGGCGAGCACCGTGCCGCGCAGCCCGCCGTGAAGCCGTTTCCGCACGTTTTGCGTGAGGGCTTCACGCTGTAGGACCGGCGCCGTACGCGCGCCGCGCCCGTCAACGCGCCGCGCCCGTCAACGCGCCGCAGCCCCTGTATCCAAAAACACTTTAGTTTGATGCATTGCCAGTGCGCACCGCCAAGGTGTGGATTCGCTCCACATCGCGGTCTCGCTTTAGCGTGATGGATTGAGAACCCGCTGGTCAGCGTGGTACATTGAATGCGATGCGTCGGGTTCCGACGCGTCTTTTCGAGCGTATCGGAAGGCGTGGCCCGGCGCATGGAGTATGCGGCCCCACGCCGAGCGAGTGAAGCGGGGGTGTGCCATGAACAGCAGCAATGAATTGATTCTGACCGAAGAGGGCATCCCGCTTTCCTGCGCCGGTTCCTGCCGCGCGGGCCTGCGCGACCCGCGTGCGTCTGCGGCCATCCGCAATCTGCGCGAGCAGCTGGGGCAGATCCTGCGCTCCGTGCGTCTGGATGGCGGCCATGATGTCGATCCGGCGGAGGAGGAGGCTGCCGAGCACGAGCTCGATGAGCTGCTCGGCCCCGATTCCCCGGTTCCCAGCGAGGACCGCCTGCCCGCGCGCGGCCGTCGCGGCGCCGGCGCGCGCTCCCCGCTGTTTTGGAAGGTGCTGCTGGTGGCAGCTGCCCTCATCTGGGGGTCCTCGACCTTCATCATGAAGGACACCTTGAACGTGCTCCCCACGTTTTTGCTGCTCACCGCCCGCTTCCTGCCTGCGGCCCTCATCATGCTCATCCTGTTCCCCCAGCGAATCCGCCGACACTTCAACAAGCGTAACCTGGTGGTGGGCGCCGGCATGGGCGTGGTCATGTGGGCTGCCTACGGACTGCAGACGCTGGGTTTGAACGAGACGACCGCCGGCAAGAGCGCCTTTCTGACGGGTACCTACTGCATCCTGGTGCCCTTCTTCAGCTACCTCATCGCCCGTGAGCGCCTGACGCGCTTCAACGTAGGCGCGGCGGTGCTGTGCCTGGGCGGCATCGCGCTGGTGGCGCTCGACAACTTCACCATGGGCATCGGCGACGCCCTCACGCTGGCGGCTGCGTGCTTCTACGCGCTGCAGATGTCGATCGTGTCCAAGTACGGCCGCAATCTCGACGTGAATGTCATCACGTTCTGGATGTTCCTGTCGATGGGCGTCCTCAGCGCGCTGACCTCCGCGCTCACCGAGGTGCAGCCGCCGCTGGCGGTGTGGAACACGCAGGTGCTGGGCGTGCTGGCGTTCTTGTCGGTGGTGTGCACCTGCGGATGCCTGCTCGTGCAGAACCTGGCGCTCGCCCACGTTCCGCCGGCGACCGGCTCGCTGCTGCTGTCGCTTGAGTCCCCGTCGGGCGTGATGTTCTCGGTGGCATTTGCCGGCGAGGTCGTCACCGGCCGCCTGCTTGCCGGCTTTGCCCTGATCTTCGTCTCCATCGTGCTGTCCGAGACGCATTTCAGCTTCCTGCGCTCCTGGCTGCCGAAGCGCTCCGAGCGCCCCGTCTGCCGCACGGAAGGCCTCGACGTAGATATCGAGGGAATCGAGGCCGACCTGGCATAGGCGCAGGTGCGCGGTGGCGCTGTCTGCGGTGTCCGCGCCTGCCCCCCAAGCGCAGGGCGGCATCGGTGCAGATGCCAGCGCAATCGGGGCAGGCGCGGCCCGGAAGGGTTCGCCCCGCGTCGCCCGCGTCCCGCATCCCCCTGCCGCCGGGTTCCGGAGTATGATGGACAGCGCTCGGTTGGCGGCGCGGGAAGGGGCGCAACACGATGGATGAACACGGTGCGCTCGAAACGCTGCGTCGCTACTTCGGGTACAGCTCATTCCGGCCCGGTCAGGATCGCATGGTCGAGGCGATTCTGGCCGGGCGCGATGCCCTGGGCGTCATGCCCACCGGCGCCGGCAAATCCATCTGCTATCAGGTGCCCGCGCTCATGCTGCCGGGCATCACGTTCGTGGTCTCCCCGTTGGTTTCGCTGATGGGAGACCAGGTGCGCGCCTTGAAGGAGGCGGGTGCCCGCCCGAGCTACCTCAACTCGTCGCTCACGCCCGGCCAGCAGAACACGGTGCTGCGCCGGGCGGCCGATGGCTGGTACCAGATCATGTACGTGGCGCCGGAGCGCCTGGCCGACCCGCGCTTCTTGGCGTTCGCACAGCAGGCGGCGGGGCCGGACGGCATCGGCGTGCCGCTCGTGGCGGTGGACGAGGCGCACTGCGTATCCCAATGGGGCCAGGATTTCCGCCCCTCATACCTGCAGATCGCCGATTTCATCGAGGCGCTTCCCGCGCGCCCGGTGGTGGCGGCCTTTACGGCCACGGCAACCGATCGCGTGCGGACCGATATCGCCGAGACGCTCAAGCTCGATGATCCGCAGACCGTGGTGACGGGGTTCGATCGCACGAACCTGTCGTTCGGCGTCGAGGAACTGGGCGATAAGGCCAAGGCTCGCTGGATCGTGGAGTATGCCGCCGCGCATCCGGATGAGAGCGGCATCGTGTACGCCGCCACGCGCAAGGCCGTGGATGCGCTCGCCTACGACCTGGGCCGTGCGCTCGAGCCGCAGGGGATTCGCGTGGCGCGCTATCACGCGGGCATGAGCTCGGATGACCGCGCGGCGAACCAGGCGGCATTCATCGACGACACCGCGCCGCTCATGGTGGCCACCAACGCGTTCGGCATGGGTATCGACAAGCCGAACGTTCGCTACGTGATCCACCATAACGTGCCGGAGAGCATCGAGGCCTACTATCAGGAGGCGGGGCGCGCCGGCCGCGACGGGGACCCGGCGAGCTGTTTTCTGCTGTGGAACGGCAACGATTTCCGTCTGCGACGCTTCTTCATCGAGCAGGACCCGGATGATGACGCGCTTGCCCCCGAGGAGCGGGACCGCGCGCGGCAGAACCGGTACCGCTTGCTTGCCCAGATGGAGGGCTACTGTCAGACCACGGGCTGTCTGCGCGAGTATATCCTGCGCTACTTTGGCGATGAGACCGCGTTGGGTGCGGCCGGTGCCGCCGGGGCGGCATGCGGTCAGAGCGGGGCTGCGGGCGCGCCTGCGGCAGGATGCGGCAACTGCTCAAACTGCTTGACGTCGTTCGAGGTGGAGGACGTGACGCGCATCGCCCGCGAGGCGCTGCAGCTGGTGCGCCTGGTTGACGGGCGCTTTGGCAAGGCGCTCGTGGCCGATGCGCTGCATGGGGCGCACACCGAGCGCATCCGGCAATGCCGCCTGGATGCCATCGCAGGGTATGCCGCGCTTGCCGATGAGCCCACGGTGCGCATCAAAGAGGTTATCGACCAGCTTATCGGGCGCGGGTATCTGGTGCAGAGCCAGGGGCAGTACCCGTGCGTGGGCCTGGGCCCGCGCGCACAGGAGGGCTTGGGGGACGCGGCGGACGCCTTCGCGTTCACGATCAAGCGCCGTGCGTCGAAGCGCGCCGGCGGTACGCGCGCCCGCCGTGCCGTCGATTTGGTGCGGCAGGAGGCGGCCCTCGATGCACGCCCGCGCGTGGGCGACGACGTGGAGCTGTTCGAGCGCCTGCGCGAGCTGCGACGTGAGCTGGCAGCCGAGCGCGAGGTGCCGCCCTATATCGTGGCGAGCGATGCGACCCTGCGCGGCGTGTGCCGTCGCAGGCCGACGAGCCGCTCGGAGCTGCTGGAGGTCTCGGGCATCGGCGAGAAGAAGGCCGACGAATTCGGAGAGGCTTTTCTCGGTGCCGTGGCGGCGTTCGAGGACGAGCAGCGCTAGCTGCGCCGGTTGGGTGTTTCTGGCGCCCCTGCAGGGTGGGCGCCCGCCCGGCAGCTGACGGCGCGCCTGCCGGTGCCGGCGGCGATAGCGCCGGCGGGCGCCGAAGCATCTACCGGCATCCGCCGGCATCGCGGGCTGCAGGGCGGCGGTGTAAAGACGGTTTATGCACGCAAGCTGCGTGATTCAGGCAGTTTGACCGCGTGCAACGCATGTTGATCGGCGGTTACCCGCGACCGCTCACCGGCTGTTTTACTACCGTTCGCCTATTGGATAAAACGAAGTATCGGCGACGCCTTATACACTATTGAATTTAGTCTTGCATGCACGATGGAAGGAGAATGCATGAAAGCACGATGTGTATTGAGGCGAGGGGTCGCTTCTGTTGCGGCCGCTGCGGCGTTTGTGACCCTCGCCGCGCTGCCGGCACGCGCCGAAGCGGCACCTCAGCTTATTCCGGTTCCCAAGAGCGTGACGTACCAGGAGGGTACGCTCAGCCTGGGCGCGGTCGAGCTGGTGGGCACCGATGTGGCCGATGCCGATGCGGTGCGCGTGGTCAAGGGCCTGCTGGCCGACGCGGGCGCAACCGTGACCGAGCGCACGGCCGCCGCGGGCGCCACGCCCGGCGCCACGGCCCTGTACCTGTCCGAAGCCGACGACGCCTGCGCCGCCCGCGACGCGGCTGCCGCGAGCCTGCAGCTCGCCGATGCCTCAAAACTCAAGGCCGAAGGCTATGTCTTGGGCGTTGACCCGGCGGCCAAGGCCGTGGTCCTCACCGGTCGCGACGGTGACGGCACCTTCTACGCCGCCCAAACGCTCGCGCAGCTCATCGAGGGCGCAAATGTGCCGGCTGCGCGCATCGCCGACGAACCGCATCTGACGGTCCGCGGCGCCATCGAGGGGTTCTATGCGCGCGGCCAGGAGGACTGGTCGTGGGATGACCGCATGGAGCAGGTGCGCTTCTACGGGCAGACCAAGATGAACACCTATATCTACGCCCCGAAGGAGGATCCGTACCACCGCGATCACTGGCGCGACCCGTACCCGGCCGACCAGATGGCGAAGATGCACGCCCTCATCCAGGAAGCCGCGCGCAACAAGGTGGACTTCGTGTTCGCGCTGTCCCCGGGCAACACGATCAACCTCACGAGCGACGCGGACTTCCAGGCGCTCACGAGCAAGTGCCAGGCGATGTACGACGAGGGCGTGCGCCACTTCGCCATCTTCTTCGACGACATCAAGAACAAGGACGGCGTGGGCCAGGCCGAGCTTCTGAACCGGTTCAACGCCGAGTTCATCAAGAAGCAGCCCGAGGCCTGCACGCTCGTGACGGTGCCTACCGAGTACGACTCCAACGCGATGTCGCTCGGCGACTCGCTCAAGGAGTACACGCAGGACTTCTCGACGACGATCGACGAGGACATCGAGGTGCTGTGGACGGGTAGCTCGGTGGTCCCCGACTCAATCAAGGCCTCGGATGCCGAGTTCGTCACCGACGTGTACGGCGACAGCGCCGGCATCTGGTGGAACTACCCCACGAACGACTACCAGCTCGACAAGCTGGCCATGGGGCCGATCTACGGCATCGACAAGCAGGTGTTCGACAGCATCGACTACTTCGTGATGAACCCCATGGGCCGCGCGAGCCTCTCCCGCGTCACGCTGGCCACAGGTGCCGACCTCTCGTGGAACACCGCCGCCTACGATGACGAGGCGTCGCTGAAGGCCTCGTGCGCGCTGAGCTACCCCGAGCTCGCGGATAGCGTCTATGCGCTCGCCATCAACTCCTCGCAGGTGTTCGGCAGTTCGTTCTCCTGCGGTCGCCCCGATGCGCCCGAGATGCGCGCGCACGCCGACGCGGTGCTGAAGGCCGTGGCGAGCTCGGACGATCCGGCGAACGACCCGGCCGTGGCGGCCCTGCGTGCCGACATGCAGTCGCTGATCGACGCCTCTGCCGCGCTCAAGGGCGGCGACTTCGACGCCATCTCCGCATTCACGGCCAAGCTCGGCCAGGTGGGCCGTGCGGGCAACCGCGCCATCGACCTGCTACTGGCAAAGGCCGCCGGCAACACCGCCGAGGTCGAGGCTATCACCGCCGAGCTCACCGGCACGCTGTCGCAGCTCAAGAGCGGCAAGCTGGTGTCCGACCGCTGCCTGGTGTATTTCGTCGAGGATGCCCTGGCCTACGAGACGGCCCCCGCTGCGAGCTTCGAGGTCGCTTCCTCGCTCGTGCAGAAGGGCACCGAGGTCACGTTCCATAACACGAGTTCGGTGTCGGCCGTTACGTACGAGTGGACCTTCCCGGGTGCCACGACCCTGCACTCCCATGAGGCTGAGCCCACGGTGGTCTACGCCAAGCCCGGCCGCTACGATGTGACCCTGACGGTCCGCAACCGCTTCGGCGAGGATTCCGTCACCAAGAAGTCTGTCATCTACGTGGTCGACGCCATGCCCGAGACCATGGAGAACCTGGCGCTTGGCAAGAAGGCGACGGCCAACAAGATCACGAACAGCGCCGAGGGTGCGCCCAAGGCCGTTGACGGCGTGGTCCTGGGCAGCAAGTGGTGCGCTGAGGGCAACGGCGGCCATAACCTTACCGTTGACCTGGGTGCGGTCTACACCCTGTCGAGCTTCCGCGTGCAGCACGCCGAGGCCGGCGGCGAGGGCATGAGCGCCAACACGCGCGCCTTCACCATCTCGGTGAGCGAAGACGGTCAGAAGTTCACCGAGGTCGTCAACGTGGACGACAACACGCAGGCCATCAGCACGCATGCCATCACGCCGACGGCCGGGCGCTATGTGCGCCTGGATGTGGAGCAGTCCGTGCAGCCCGGCACGCAGTGGCCGGCCACGCGCATCTTCGAGTTCGAGGCCTACGGCATCACCGGCGACGTGTCCGACCTGCCCGTGTACGTGGCGCCGAAGGACCAGGAGCTCACCGATGCCCTGGAGGATGCCACCAAGCTTGATGGCGCTTCCTATACCGCCGACAGCTGGGCCGCCTTCGAGACCGCCCGTGATGCCGCCCGCGCGCTGATGGAGCGCGGCGACAAGACGCAGGACGAGGTCGACGCGGCGCTCGCGGCGCTTGAGCAGGCCCGTGCCGCACTGGTGGAGGCCGACAGCGGCGCCCCGCTGATTCCGCTTGAGCCCTCGACGCCCGTCGATCCCGAAAAGCCCGAGCAGCCGGAGCAGCCTGAAAAGCCCGAGCAGCCCGAAAAGCCGGAGCAGCCCACTCCGGGCGGGGACGGCGGCGCCAAGCCGAGCATGCCGAGCGCCAAGCCCCAGCGTCCGGCCGCCAAGCCGAACGGCGTGCTGCCCGCAACCGGCGACGCCTCGGTGGTCGCCGTCGCGGCTGCCGGCGCTGCGGCGGTGGCGGCGCTGGGTGCTGCCGCCGTGGTTCGCACGCGTTCGAGCCGCTAGGTTCGGGGCGATTCCCCTGCGCTGACGAGAAGGGCGGGCCTGCGGGCTCGCCCTTTTTCATGCGGTGCTTGTCGTACTATGGTGAGAACCCGAAAGGAGCCGCCGCCATGCCCATCCGCATACCCGACGCCCTGCCCGCCACCGCGGCGCTGGAGCGCGAGAACATCTTCGTCATGACGGAGTTCCGCGCGCTGCACCAGGACATCCGTCCGCTGCGCGTGCTGATTCTGAACCTCATGCCCACCAAGATCGCCACCGAGACGCAGATCATGCGCAAGCTGGCGAACACGCCGCTGCAGATCGAGGTGGAGCTGCTGCGAACGCGCAGCCACGAGGCGCGCCATGTGTCGGCCGAGCACCTGGCAACGTTTTACCGCACCTTCGATGAGGTGCGTACGCAGCATTTCGACGGCCTGATCATCACGGGTGCCCCGGTGGAGCGCTTGGAGTTCGAGCAGGTGGATTACTGGGACGAACTCGTGCAGATCATGGCGTGGTCGACCACGAACGTGCATTCCACGCTGCATATCTGCTGGGGCGCCCAGGCAGGGCTGTTCCATCATTACGGCATCGAGAAGCACGAGCTTGCCGCCAAGCTCTCCGGCGTGTACGAGCACGTGCTGGAGCGCCGCGATTCCCCGCTGGTGCGCGGCTTCGACGACCGCTTCTGGGCGGTGCATTCACGCTACACGGGGGTGGACGAGCAGGCGGTGCGCGCCTGCCCGGAGCTCGAGGTGGTGGCGTCATCTGCCGAAGCGGGCCTGTATGTGGTGAAGAGCGCCGGCAGCCGCCGGTTTTTCGTGTTCGGCCATCCCGAATACGATGCGGATACGCTCAAGCTCGAGTACGAGCGCGACGTGGCAGCGGGCATTTCGCCGGAGGTTCCGGTGAACTATTTCCCGCACGACGACCCGACTCAGGCGCCGCGGTGCTGCTGGCGCGCGCAGGCGCAGCTGCTTTACACAAACTGGCTGAACTATTACGTGTACCAAACCACGCCGTATGACGTGACCTGTGCCGGCGAGCGCTGAGGCGAGCTGGCAGGCGTGCGCTACGCGGTGATGATTTTCTCCAGGGGCACGTCGTGCGGCTCGCAGGGGACCTCGGTCACTTCCTGCTCGGCGTAGGCCACGCCCAGCACGCGGCAGTCCTCGCGGAGCTGGGGAAGGAAGCGGTCGTAGACGCCGCTGCCGTAGCCCAGGCGGCGCCCCTCGGCGTCGAAGGCGGCAATGGGCACCACGATCAGGTCAATCTCGGCGGGCGAGACCACCGGGAAACGCATGTCGTCCTTGGGCGGGACGCTGCCCTTGCTGCGCGAGGGGATGAACCGGCGCCCAGAGCCTACGGGCACGCTCGCGGTCATCTGGTGCTCCTCGGTCACGGCCGGGCCCCAGGGCTTGCGCGGATCGACGATGAACGGCACGCCGCCGCTGATGTAGTTGGGGCAGGAAACCGAGCGCATGCACATGCCGCCGGAGGTGCGCTCGTTCGGCATCATGCAGGGGAACACGATGCGGTAACCGAAAGCGTAGGCGCCGCGGATGAAGCGGTCGAGGTCGACCTCGAAGCGCAGCGCCGCATAGACGGCGATGGTGGGCGGCTGGCCGGCGCGCCCCTTGAGGCGGCTGGCCTGCAGCTCGGAAAGCAGCTGGTTGCAGATGTCGCGCGAACGGTTGGAGCGCGTGGCGGGACGGAGCTGCTGCCGACGGGTGAGCGCCTCGCGGCGGACGCCGGCCTTGAGCGAGGCGATGTCGAGCGGCTCGGGCGCGGCGGCATTGGCGGCATTGGCGGCGCGGGTTGCCTGGCCTTCGGCATCGGGCGCCTGGGCCGTGGCGGCGGGGACACTGGTCTTCTGGGATGACGGCGCCGCGCCCGCAACGGGCACGCCTGCATCCAGGGTGTCCTCAGCGAACAGATCGGCGTCGCTCGCCGCGGTGCGTGCGGCCTGAGTGCTGGATTTGGCCGCGGTGCGCCCTTTGGCAGACGAGGCGCGTTTGGCGGTAGATTTCTTGGCGGTGCCCGGGTTCGATTGCGTGCTCATGGTCTCACCGTTTCTCTTTGATGTTCGGCTTTTCATCCTACACCAACGCTCGCCTGGCGGGGAGCGTGAGCAGGGGTGCTCGCATGCGCGCGGGACGGTGTGAGGTGGCACGGGCGCAGGGTGCGCGCGGCGGCCTATCGCGGCATAGGCCGTGACGTGCCGGGAGATGCGATGGGCGCCGCCGTGGCCGGTGTGCCGAGGTGCGCGGCGGCGGTGGACGCAGGGCGCCCGGCGGGCGGCGCGGGACAGGGTGCTTTGAAGGGCGGCGTGGGGACGAGCCTCCTTGGGGGCGGTGCATCAGCTCGAGCTTCACGCGGTCGTGCCGAGGTGCGCGCACAGCGGCCGGTACGCACGCACGAGATCATCGAGGCGCATCCGCGCGTTGGCACTGCTGGTGGATGGTAGGCTGAGCTGCTCGATGCCGCGCTGTTTCAGCAACTCACCGAAGAAGCGATGGCAGAGCGCGGACGCCTTGCCGCCCGTGGTGCATACGAGCTCGATCGGCGCGGCATCGAGGATGCGCGCGATGTCGTTGGGACGGGCGTCGTCGATGCTGGCGTCGCTCGCCCCGGCGATGGTGCACGAGGCGAGCACATCCCACAGGGCGATGCCGTGCGTGAGCAGGAAGGCGCGGCGCTCGTCAGGATGTACGAGCGCATGGTCGGGCAGGCAGAACAGGCGCTCCATCACACGCCAGAAGCGGTTGTGCGGATGCCCGTAGTAGAAGCCGACCTCACGGGAGACCGGGGAGGGCATGGTGCCCAGGATGAGCACCCGGGAGCGCTCGCTGAAGATCGGCTCCAGCGTATGGGTGACCAGATGGGTCTCCATGCTCCTCCTTTCAGGCGCGCCCAGCAGGCGGCCGCAGGGCTGCGAGGTTGAGGCGACCGATGGCTGCAGGGGTTGCAGCGGCCGCTCGCATACAGCGTGGCCGCAGCCATCGGTTCGGGCGCGGTTGCGGCCCTGTATACGAGGCGGCGGCCGGCCCGCACGCGGCTTGCCCGCACGGGATGCGCTCCCCGGGCAAGCCGCGCAGGCGGCCGCTTACGCCAGCAGGTCGACGGGCACCAGGTCCGCATGGCTCGCTTCGATGATCTCGCGCCCGCCAAAGACGCACAGCGGCGCCTCGGCGGCAACGCGGCTGATGGTGGCGCCGAGGGCGCGCACCTGTTCGGGCGTGGTGGCCAGCAACTGCTCGCGCAGATGCTGCCGCCAGCCGGCGGGGCGCTTGGCGAAGAACTCGTTGTTCTGGCGCTTGGTGAGCGCATAGGGCTTGAGCGGGGTGTCGAACCCAGCGGCGCAGCTCACGATGAAGCCCTCGAAGGCCTCCTGATCGGGATCGAAGGAGGTCAGCCAGGAACCGGCACGGTCAATGCGGGCCAGCGACGGGTCGATCGCCGGGTCGCGGTAGGTGTAGAACGCCAGCTGACGGTCGATGGTGGCGCGGAAGCCGCAGCCGTAGGCGCCGCCCTTCACGCGGATCTCGTTCCACAGGTAGTCGTAGGACAGGACCTGTGACACCACGCTCCAGGTGCCGTCGGTGGCGATGTCGAGCCGGCGCGGATCTATGGAGCGCGCAGCGAAGCACACGTCGCTGGGGATGATGAAGGCTTCGCGCCGCGCCTCGGGCATGGGCACGTAGAGCTCTTTGGCTGCCGCCGTGCGCGGGGTAAGGCCGAGGTTGCCGGCGCACTCCCAGAATCGCCGGTAGTCCTCGTCGGAGCCGGTGAAGCTCACATAGGTGCCCGTCGAGGTGAAGACGCGCTGCTGCAGCTCGCGCAAGGTGCGGCACAGTTCGTTCTTGCGCTCATCGAAGTGCTCGATGAGCTCGCGCAGGAAGCGGTAGAAGTCCACGCCCGCCAGCTGCTGGGACACCACGGCGGCCGGGGATGAATAGGAGTGCGCGCGTCCCAGGGCGGCGGCGTGGCCGGCGTTGAGGAACGACTGCTCCATCCCGATGCGCATCTGCGTGAGGACGTCGCGCATGCGCTCGGTGTCCTCGAAGCGGGTGCGCGCCCACACCTCCTGCGGGATGCTGGCGGCAAAGGGAAGCTTCTCGCTCAGGGCGCCGGCGGCCACGGTGAGCATGGGGCGGGCCAGGCGCCAGTCGGGCTGGGCGATGACCTCGCATTGGAAGGAGAGGAAGCCGAGGTTGGAGCCGATATAGCTGTCAAGCTCGGCGGCGCTGCGCCGATCGGTGGCGAGCTGCTGCATGAACACCGACAGCAGGCGGGCGTAGGGCAGCTCGGCATAGGAGAGGTGGGAGAGGTCGAAGTAGTAGAGGGCGTAGGCGAGCCGGTGGGTGGGGATGTCGTGCTTCAGGCAGGGCAGGGGCGTGGTGGTGTCCACGGTGAGGGCGGGCTCGGGGCGCGCCGGGCCGATGTCGGCCACGTGCAGGCGCGGCAGCGTGGCCGTGGCCTCGGGTGCGTCTTCGGCCTCCTGCTGGGCGCGCAGCGCCGCTTCGGCATCGACGATCGCCTGCAGGTCGGCCTTGCTGCAGGACGCCTGGTAGGCGGCGAGTTCAGCGGCCTCTCCGGCATCGCTGGCGGCAGCGTCTGCAGGCTCGGCAGGCGTGCCGGTGTCATCGGCCTCCGTGCCGGCTTCGGCCCGGCCGGCGGCGCTTTCAGCGCTCGTTGGGGCTGCGGCGCTGGTTTGGGGCGACCCGGCGGCGTCCCCATCTGCCTCGTTTGCTGCGACGCTCGTGGTATCCGGCTCGGGCACGAGCTCCACGAGCGCGTAGTGCTCGCTTTCCAGCACGACCTCGCGCAGCAGGTCCTCGAAATAGGTGCCCGCCAGCTCGCGGCGCAGCTCGGCGTAGACCGGGCCGTACTGCAGGGCGAGCGTGGCGGCGTCGTCGCTATACAGCCAGGTGCCGAGCGCGTCGCAGGCGATCGCCACGCCGTCGGCCACGCCGTAGTCGCGCTGGCGCAGGTCGTACTCCACGCTGGAGAGCACGGCCTCCAGGCGGTCGCGCGGAATGCCGGTTGCAACCAGGTCGCGGCAGGTGTCCTCGATGATGCGGCGCACGCGTTCGGCCGCCTCGGGCTGGGCGTTCTGCACCATGATGAGCTCGTAGGGCTGCAGGCACGATCCGGAGGTGCTGTAGTTCGACACGTTGCCGCCCACACCGGCCTGCATCAGGGCCTTCTTGACGGGAGCCTCGTTGGAGCCCAGCAGGGCGTCGAACAGGATGTCGGCGGCGATCACGCGCTTGCGGTCGAGCGCCCCACCCAGCACGTATGCCATGCCCACCAGGGCGTTCTCGGGTGTGGTGCGCATGGAGACGCGCTGGTAGTCGCAGGCGACGGGCTGCTGCGGCACCAGGGGATTGGCCGGGCCCGCCCCCGCGCGCGAGGCGGCGTTCTCGCGGGAGAGGAACTCGGTGTCCAAAAACGTCAGGAACCGCTCGATGTCCAGGTTTCCATACAGGGTGATGTAGCTGTTGGCCAGGTTGTAATGGCGCGCGTGCGTGTCGAGGAACTGCTCGTAGGTGAGATGCGGGATGGCGCGGGGGTTGCCGCCCGACTCGAAGGCGTAGGCGGTGTCGGGGAACAGCGCGCGCATGACGGCGTTGTCCAGAACGTCGGTCGGGTCGGACAGGGCGCCTTTCATCTCGTTGAACACCACGCCGTTGTAGCGCAGCGTGCCGTTGGCGAGCGCGCCGCCCTCGGGCACGTCGAGCTCGTAGTGCCAGCCCTCCTGCTCGAAGATGGAGCGCTTCGTGTAGATGGCGGGGTTGAGAACGGCGTCCATGTAGACGCTCGCGAGGTTCATGAGGTCCTGCTCATTGGTGGACGCAACCGGATAGACGGTTTTATCCGGGTAGGTCATGGCGTTCAGGAACGTCTGCATGGAGCTCTTGATGAGGTCCACGAACGGCTCCTTGACCGGGTAGCGCTCCGACCCGCAGAGCACCGAGTGCTCCAGGATGTGGAAGACGCCCGTGTCGTCGGCGGGAGGGGTTTTAAAACCGATGGCGAAGGCCTTGTTCTCGTCCTCGCATGCCAGATACAGCAGGCGTGCGCCGGAGGCTGCGTGGGACAGCACGAAGGCGTCGGCGTCCAGCTCGTCGACGCGCTGATGGTCGCGGACGGTGAAGCCGGCGAGCGTGCTGCCGGTCTGCAGCATCTGGAGGGCGCGCTCGCGCACCGAGGCGGGGAATTGATCAGACATGGATGCTCCTTGTGCGGTCTGTCTGCGGATGTGTGTCGTGCTGAAAAGTATACCCACCCGCGGGGACAAGATTTATATGTCTGCACGGGGGCCTAGGATGGGTACAGAACAGATGCTTTGGCGGGAAGGATGGGAGCACAATGGCGAATGCGATGCCGGTGACGCGGGCGCGATGCTGGGGCTGCGGCGAGCAGGTGCCCCTCAAGTTCGGGGGTGGCACGTGCCCCTCGTGCGGCGCGTCGCTCGCCACGCCGGCGTTCGACGGCTATGCCCGCACGGTGGCGCAGGCACGCGCCGATGACGAGCGGCGCCTGCAGGAGCTGGCATGCGAGCGCCGGCAAGCCGAGGCGCGCAATGCACGCTGGGGTGTTCTGCGGCGCCTGCCGTTTGTGCCCTCGCGGCGGCGCCTGATTGCGCTGGATGCGCAGATCGCTGCCGTGCATGAGGCGATCGCCGATCGCGCGGAGGAGTTGGGTGAGCTCGCGCGGGCTCGCTACTACGCCTCGGGCTGGTTCCGGGCAACGGGGATGGCGCTTCATCCCGACGTGGCGGACGAGCAGGCGCTCGCCGCCAACCCCTTTCGGGCCGTGCGGTATGACAGCGCCGGCGCCTTTTTGGTCGATGCCCGGCTCAAGACGATGGAGCAGCGCGGCGTGTACGGCGAGTATCTCGTATTCGACATGCTCGACGCCGCCATCGCGCGTGGCGAGCTCGGCGAGGCGCAGCTGCTGCGCGGCCTGTACGTGCCCGACCGCTCCATGGCCGCGCGCGATCCGTACGGCACGAGCTTCACCGAGGAGATCGACATCCTGCTTGCCACCCAGCGCCGCCTGTATGTCATCGAGGTCAAGAGCCTGCGCCGGCGCATCGAGGTGCGCGCCAGCCGGTTCGGCGACCGCCTGGAGGTGCGCGCGATCCCATATCGCCGCGGCGGCAAGCTGGCCCGCGAGGACGAGCATGTCGACAAGGGACCGTCGCAAAACCACCGGCACGTGTGCGCACTCGCCCATGAGCTGGCGGGCGAGGTGCCGCGTTCGGCGCTGGTGAACCTGACGGTGTACGTGGACAACCGGGGCTTTGCCATGGAGGCCGAGCAAGGTGTGGGCGGTGATTACGTGGCAACAACCTCGGCGGGCCCGCAGCAGGTGCTGCGCGTGATCGCGGGCATCGAGGCGTCCTGCGGCCCGCGATGGTATGTCGACGAGCTCGATGAGCTGGTGCATCTGCTGGATATGCGCTATGCGGACGTGGACGGCTCGAAGGCCGAGGCGCATCGCCGGTCGATGGAGATCCGGTCCCGGCGGCCGTATACCGGCGCCCACGTGGGAGGACGCTTGGAGAAGGACCGGAAGCGCGGGCGGCGGGGTGCCAACGGGCCGGCTCGGCCGCGCGACGCGGAGCTCGAGCGCATGCTGCGGGAGTACCGCTAGGAGCGTAAACGCAGGTGGCGCGTGCCGGCCGGGCGCGCTGCCGCGGCGGTCTTCACGCCGTGTCCACGGATGCCTGCCGCGTTGTCCGGGCGGGCCGGTATACTGATGGGGTTCAAAAGACGGCGCGCCCGCGGCGCGTCCCAGTCACGCCAGGAGAGATTCGCCTATGCCCAAACAGCCCTATCCGTGGGAGAAGTCCACCGCCACCGCACCGGCACCCGAGCCGGAACTGGTGCCGCTCGATTCCTACGCCGCCGCTGGCACCGCTGCGCCCGTCGTGCCTGCCGACTACGTGCCGGCCGACTACGAACCTGTCGCCGCGCCGGCGGCCCCTGCCGCACCGGCTGTCCCGGCAGTCGATATCGATTCGCTCAACCCCGCTCAGCGCGAGGCCGTTCTCACCACCGAGGGGCCCCTGCTCGTGCTGGCCGGCGCCGGGTCGGGCAAAACGCGCGTGCTCACGTTCCGCATCGCGCACATGATCGCCGATCTGGGCGTGCGGCCGTGGCAGGTCCTCGCCATCACCTTCACCAACAAGGCGGCCGCCGAGATGCGCGAGCGCTTGGGTGCGCTGCTGCCCGGTGGCGGCACCCGCGGCATGTGGGTGTGCACGTTCCACGCCATGTGCGTGCGTATCCTGCGCGAGGACGCCGACCTGCTGGGCTACACGGGCCAGTTCACCATCTATGACGACGATGACTCCCGCCGCATGGTGCGCGAGATCATGCAGAACCTGGGCATCGAGCAGAAGCAATACCCCATCAACATGATCCGCTCCAAGATCTCCACGGCCAAAAACGCCATGGTGGGGCCTGAGGAGCTCATCGAGAAGGCGAGCTCGCCGCAGGAGCAAAAGGCCGGCCAGGTGTACCTGGAGCTGGAGCGCCGCCTGCGCGCCGCCAACGCCATGGATTTCGATGACCTGCTCGTGCGCACGCTCGACCTGCTGCGCGCCCGTCCGGAGGTGCTGGAGAAGTACCAGGAGCGCTTCCGCTACATCAGCGTGGACGAGTACCAGGACACCAACCACGTGCAATACGAGATCGCCAACCTGCTGGCGGCCAAGTACCAGAACCTCATGGTCGTGGGCGACGACGACCAGTCCATCTATTCCTGGCGCGGCGCGGATATCTCCAACATCCTCGATTTCGAGAAGGACTTCAAGGCCGCCAAGGTGGTCAAGCTCGAGCAGAACTACCGCTCCACGGGCCATATCCTGGCGGCGGCCAACGCCGTGGTGCGCAACAACTCGCAGCGCAAGGACAAGCGCCTGTATACGGCCCTGGGCGATGGCGAGAAGATCCAGTCCTACCAGGCGAGCGATGAGCGCGACGAGGGGCGCTGGATCGCCTCCGAGATCGACAAGCTGCGCGCGGCGGGCACCAGCTACGACGATATCGCGGTGTTCTACCGCACCAATGCGCAGTCGCGTATCCTGGAAGATATGTTCTTGCGCGCCGGCGTGCCCTACAAGATCGTCGGCGGCACGCGCTTCTTCGACCGTGCGGAGATCCGCGATGTGATGGCCTATCTCAAGATGATCGTAAACCCGGCAGACGAGATGAGCGTCAAACGCATCATCAACACGCCGCGGCGCGGTATCGGTTCCACGTCCATCGCCAAAATCGAGGAGCTGGCGCGCGAGAACGCCTGCTCGTTCTTTCAGGCATGCGAGCTGGCCTGCGCGGAGACCGGCCTGTTCTCGGCGAAGGTGCGCACGGCGCTGGCAACGTTTGTGAACCTGGTGCGCGAGGGGCGCCGCATGGACGGCGAGCTCAAGGACGTGGTGGACGCTATCGTGGACAAAAGCGGGCTGGTGCAGTCCTTCCGCGCCGAGGGCACCATGGAGGCGGAGAGCCGCGCCGAGAACATCCAGGAGTTCATGGGCGTGGCGGCCGAGTTCGAGGAAACGCATGAGGATATCGAGGGCACGCTCGAGAGCCTGGAGGAGCTGCGCGCCGCCGGCGTGGGCGATGTGCCCGAGGCGGCCGCTCCGGTGACGGCGGCAGCCCCTGCTGGGATGCCCGTCCCGGCCGCCGCGATGGCCGCCGCCGAGATCGAGCGCACCTACGGGCCTTTGGCCTGCCAGGCGCTGCCGGCGCTGCTGGAGTGGCTCGCCCTGCGCAGCGACCTCGACGCCTTGGCGGGCGATACGCATGCGATCACCATGATGACGGTCCACTCGTCCAAGGGCCTGGAGTTCCCGGCGGTGTTCGTGGCCGGTATGGAGGAGGGGATTTTCCCCCATGTGAGCGGGTGGTCCGACGATGACCCGGCCAAGCTCGAGGAGGAGCGCCGTCTGGCGTATGTGGCCATCACCCGCGCGCGCAAGCGCCTGTTCCTCACCTATGCAGCCACACGGCGCACCTACGGCTCCACGCAGGCAAACCCGCGCTCGCGCTTCATGAACGAGATTCCCGCAGAGGACATCGAGTTCTCGGGCATCGGTTCGTCGGGGTTCGAGGGCACCGGCTGGGAGAAGCGCGGCGACCGCCGGGGAACGTTTGGTTCGGGCCAGGGCTCGGACATGTACGGGGGCCGCGTGTTCGGATCCTACACGCGCTCGACGCCCGGCACGCAGCGGCACACCGGCATCAGTCCCGATGCGGGTCGCAAGCCCTCGACCTTCGGCTCGGGTGCTCCGCGGCCGCGGAAGACGGCCGTGTCGGCCACCGTGGAGCGGCGGGTGGACGCGCAGGCCGCTGCGGCGACGTTTGCGGCGGGTGACCGGGTGAGCCACAAGACGTTCGGCACGGGCACCGTGGTGGAGGCCGCCGGCGATATGATCGAGGTGCAGTTCGACAAGAGCGGCCAGGTCAAGAAGCTTATGAAGGGGTTCGCGCCCATCGTGAAGATCGGGTAGGACCGGCTGGCTGCGAGCGGGCTGATCGCCTGCCGGCCGGCACGCCGGCGGACCCGCTCGGCGCGCTGGCCGCCGAGCGGGTCCATACCATCGATGCATGAAAAACGGGACGCACCGCACGTGGTGCGTCCCGTTTGCTTTAAGCGCTTGTGTGCGCAGCCGTTTAGCGGACCTGAGCCACGTAGGCGAGGTTGGTGGAGGACACCTTGTCCTCCAGCTGCACGGACAGGCGGGCATCGCCGGCGGTGGCAACGGTGAGGTCGCCCTTCTCGACGTAGCCGAGCTCCTTGGCGGTCTCGATCGCCTTCACGATCGTGCCGTTGACGGTGCCCTGGGTGATCTCGGCCTGGTGCGGGATGACGCCCCAGTACATGATCATCTGCTGGACGGCCCAGTCGTGGCGGGAGAACGCGCAGATGGGCATGTTCGGACGGAAGTGCGAGATGAGGCGAGCGGTGCGGCCGGTCGTGGTGGGAACGGTGATGCACTTGGCGCCGACGGTGGTGGCCATGTTCACCGCGGAGAGGCCCACGACGTTGTTGACCACGCGGGTGCCGTGTGCGCCCTCGGGCACCTTGAGCTCGGCGTGAGCCGGGAGGTGCTTCTCGGTCTCGATGGCGATCTGGGCCTGCATGCGCACGGCCTCGACCGGGTACTTGCCGGCAGCGGACTCACCGGAGAGCATGACGGCGTCGGTGCCGTCGTAGATGGCGTTGGCCACGTCGGCAACCTCGGCGCGCGTCGGGCGCGGGTTGTGCTGCATGGAGTCGAGCATCTGGGTGGCGGTGATCACGGGCTTGTAGGCCGCGTTGCACTTGGCGATGATCTCCTTCTGGATGTGCGGCACGAGCTCCGGGGCGATCTCGATGCCCAGGTCGCCGCGAGCGACCATGATGCCGTCGGAAGCGGCGAGGATCTCGTCGAACTTCTCGACGCCCAGGGCGCACTCGATCTTCGGGAAGATGGTGACGTGCTCGCCGCCGTTGGCGTGGCACAGCTCGCGGATCTCCTCGACGGCCTTGCCGTTGCGGATGAAGGAGACCGCGATGTAGTCGATGTTCTGGGTGAGGCCGAACAGGATGTCGGCGCGGTCGCGCTCGGTGACGGCGGGCAGGGAGATGTCGACGTTGGGGATGTTGACGCCCTTGCGCTCGCCGATCAGGCCGCTGTTCATGACGACGCAGTGCATGTCCTGGCCCTCGACGGACTCGACCTTGAGGCCCACCAGGCCGTCATCGATCAGGATGATGGAGCCGGCCTCGGCCTCGGAGGGGAGCTGGAGGTAGTCGAGCGAGATGTGGGAGGCGTTGCCGAGCCAGTCCTCGGAGGTGGGCTGAGCGGTGACGATGATCTTGTCGCCGGCGTTCACCTGGACCTTGGCGTGACCCTCGAGCAGGCCGGTGCGAACCTCGGGACCCTTGGTGTCGAGCAGGATGCCGATGGGCTGGCCGAGCTCGGCGGCGATGCGGCGGACACGCTCGATGCGCGCTTGATGCTCCTCGTAGTCGCCGTGCGAGAAGTTGAAGCGGGCGACGTTCATGCCCGCCTTGATCATCTCGCGGATGGTCTCGTCGTTATCGCAGGCGGGACCCATGGTGCATACGATTTTGGTGCGCTTGTACATTCAGACCTCCATCTGATTTTGCGCGTACAGATACAACCTGAGTAATGCGATGCCATTATAGCCAAGTAAGGTACCGCACGACTGCCAGAATCGCGCGTGGCGCAATTCCGAGGGGAAAAGTCACAGCGCGGCAAACGCATGTCACGTTTGCGTACTCATGAAAGCGGTTGCATACACGCGTCGTTCCGAAGCGGATATCGCCGGAGAGGTGCGCGGCGAGGGGATTTATAATCCCACATCGGGTGAGGGCTGCCGCTAACGCGGTGCTGCCGGAGCTGACGAGCACGAGAAATCGACAGATAGGAGCAATCATGATCTACGACGGACTTTCGGTCATTGGGCGCTACCGTGGCGTGTCGCGGGGGCTGGACGTGCTGATTGATTGGCTGGCCGAGAACGATCCGGCGCAGCTGCCGCTGGGCAAGACCCAGATCTGCGGCGACCGCGTATTCGCCAACGTCATGGAGGCAACCACGCGCACATTCGAGGAGGCGCGCTTCGAGACCCATCGTCGCTACATGGACGTCCAGATCGACCTTGAGGGCGCCGAGTGCTTCAAGACCACGCCGGGCGCCATGGTGGCAATCGAGGAGTTCGACGAGGCGACCGACGGCGGCTACTGCCAGCCCGCCCCCGATAACCACGACCTGCTCGACGGCACGCTCGAGCACGGGCACTTCGTCGTATACATGGTCGGCGAGCCCCATATGCCCAACCTGGTGGTGCCCGGCTGCGAGGTCGGCCCCATCAAGAAGATCTGCTTCAAGGTCCTGGCCGATGCCTTCTGGGACGAGGCGTAAGAGCTTCTTGCGATAGCGGTGCTGTGTGCGCTACTATGAAGGTTTGTTATTCATCGCTGTTCAGCATGGCAGCCTTGATGAGCCCTTGCCCTGCACTCCTGGGGAATTATGATCGGGCATCAATCTGCTGGGCAGCCAGACCCAGGAGGTAGAACCAATTGGAAAAAGAGTACTTGGCCTCGGCTGAGGACGTGCTTGCGGCGCAGTCCACGGACGCGCAGGCGGGCCTTGCTGCTGCCGAGGCGAGCACGCGCCTGGCGAGCGTGGGCCCCAACAAGCTCGATGAAGAGGAGAAGACGCCGCTGTGGAAGCGCTTCTTCGAGCAGATGGCCGACCCGATGGTCATCATGCTGCTCGTGGCTGCCGCTATCTCGGTGATCACCGGCTTCATCCAGGGTGAGCCCGAGTGGGCAGACGCTGCCATCATCCTGTCCGTCGTTATCCTGAATTCCGTCCTCGGCGTGGTCCAGGAGGCGAAAAGCGAGCAGGCGCTCGAGGCGCTGCAGGAGATGAGCGCCGCGCAGTCCAAGGTCATGCGCGACGGCAAGCTGGTCCATATGGCCAGCTCTGAGCTCGTCCCCGGCGACGTTGTGCTGCTGGAGGCCGGCGATTCGGTGCCCGCCGACTGCCGTGTGCTGGAGAGCGCCTCGATGAAGATCGAGGAGGCGGCCCTCACCGGCGAGTCCGTGCCGGTGGAGAAACACGCCGAGCAGATCGAGCTCGCCGCGGGCACCGACGACGTGCCGCTGGGCGACCGCAAGAACATGTGCTACATGGGTTCCACCGTGGTGTACGGCCGCGGCCGCGCCGTCGTGGTGGGCACCGGCATGCATACCGAGATGGGCAAGATCGCCACAGCCCTCACGCAGGCCAAGAAGGAGCTCACGCCGCTGCAGATGAAGCTCAACGAGCTCTCTGGCATCCTGACCAAGCTCGTGCTGGCCATCTGCGTGATCATCTTCGCCGTGGATATCGTGCGTCACTTCGGCGAGCTGGGGACCAACCCCGAGATGCTGCTCGACACCTTCATGGTTGCCGTGTCACTTGCCGTGGCCGCCATCCCCGAGGGCCTGGTCGCCGTGGTGACCATCGTGCTGTCCATGGGCGTCACCAAGATGTCGAAGCGCCAGGCCATCATCCGCAAGATGACCGCCGTGGAGACCCTCGGCTGCACCCAGATCATCTGCTCCGATAAGACCGGCACCCTCACCCAGAACAAGATGACCGTCGTCAAGCACGAGCTCGCTGCCGACGAGGACAAGTTCCTGGCGGGCATGGCGCTGTGCTCCGACGCCAAGTGGGACGAGGACAAGGGCGAGGCCGTGGGCGAGCCCACCGAGTGCGCGCTGGTGAATGACGCCGCCAAGGCGGGCATGACCGGCCTCGACGTTGAGCACCCGCGCGTGGGCGAGGCCCCGTTCGATTCCGGCCGCAAGATGATGTCCGTGGTGGTCAAGGGCCTCGACGACAGCTTCGAGCAGTTCACCAAGGGCGCGCCCGACGTGGTGATCGGCCTGTGCACCCACGTGTACGATAACGGCACGATCGTGCCGATGACCGACGAGCGCCGCGACCAGATCCTGGCCGCCAACAAGGCCATGGCCGACCAGGCCCTGCGCGTGCTGGCGTTGGCTTCGCGCACCTACAGCGAGGTTCCTGCCGACTTCGCGCCTGAGGCCCTCGAGCACGACCTGGTGTTCTGCGGCCTGTCCGGCATGATCGACCCGGTCCGCCCCGAGGTCACCGCGGCCATCGTGGAGGCCAAGGAGGCCGGTATCCGCCCGGTCATGATCACCGGCGACCATATCGATACCGCCGTGGCGATCGCGAAGGATTTGGGCATCGTTTCGGATGCCTCCCAGGCCATCACCGGCGCTCAGCTCGACAAGATCTCCGACGAGGACTTCAAGACCCGCGTGACCGAGATCTCCGTGTACGCGCGCGTCCAGCCCGAGCACAAGGCGCGCATCGTCGACGCCTGGAAGGGCCTGGGCAACATCGTGGCCATGACCGGCGACGGCGTGAACGACGCGCCGTCCATCAAGCGCGCCGACATCGGCGTGGGCATGGGCATCACCGGCACCGACGTCACCAAGAACGTGGCCGACATGGTGCTTGCCGATGACAACTTCGCCACCATCATAAACGCGGTGGAGGAAGGCCGTCGTATCTACGACAACATCCGCAAGGTCATCCAGTTCCTGCTGTCCGCCAACATCGCCGAGGTACTCTCGGTGTTCGTGGCCACGCTGATCGGCTTCACGATCTTCCAGCCGGTGCAGCTGCTGTGGATCAACCTCATCACCGACTCCCTGCCGGCGCTCGCGCTCGGCATGGAGGAGGCTGAGGGCGACGTCATGAAGCGCAAGCCGCGCCGCGCCTCCGATGGCGTGTTCGCCGGCGGCATGGGGCTGGACATCGCGTTCCAGGGTGTGATCATCACCCTGCTGGTGCTGGCTTCGTTCTTCACGGGCATGTATATCCACAACGGCTCCATCGACCTGAGCATGCTGCTCGACGGTGTGCCGGATGCCGAGGGCGTGACCATGTCGTTCATCACCCTGTCCATGGTCGAGATCTTCCACTCCTTCAACATGCGCAGCCGCCGCGCTTCCATCTTCGCGATGAAGCAGCAGAACAAGTGGCTGTGGGGCGCTGCGGTGTTGGCGCTCGTGCTGACGGTGATTCCGGTCGAGGTCGACTTCCTGGCCGAGGTCTTCGGCTTCATGCCGCTGCCCGCCGAGGCGCTGCTGGCGGCTCTGGGCTTGGCCTTCCTGATCATCCCGATCATGGAGATCTACAAGTTCGTGATGCGCTCGATCGAGAAGTAGGCGAGCGGGTACCTGTCGCGCCGGGACAGTCCGGCGCGCCGGCGCGCTGCGTAGCGTGCACGTGTGGGGCGCGGTCCGTTGGGGCCGCGCCTTTTTTGTGTGCCGTGCGGCTGTGGGTGGCGGCGAGGTGCGTATGCCGTGCGGCTGTGGGTGCGATGGCGGCGGCGAGGCGTGTGGGGCGCGCTGCGCGGGGCACGCGGTGGCGCGGGCAGTGGGCAGCGATGTGCGCCGTTGGGGTCTCGACCCGGCTTCGATGGCCGTGCGGCGCCATCGGCGGTGCTTTTAGCCGCCCGACTGCCGAGCTCTTCCGTTTACATAAGTCGACTTTACATAAGTGAATTCATGTAAAGTCGACTTATGCTATTCTGGTAGAGGAAATGCGAGAACAGGAGGACAGATTGTGCTGATAGGACGTCAGGCTGAGCTGGATGCCCTGTGCCGGCTTTATAACAAGAATGGCTTTCAGATGCCCGTTCTGTTCGGGCGTCGTCGTGTGGGCAAGACGTATCTCATGTCGGAATTTGTTCGCGACAAGCCTGCGATTTTCTTCACGGCCGTTGAGGACAACATGACGGTGAATCTGCGCAATCTGAGCCGTGAGATCTACAGCTTCGACCATCCCGGGGGCGATGTTCAACTCGCCCCCTTATATCCGGATCTGCATACGGCGTTTGAGGCGGTCTTTTCCCGCGCAGAGGGTCAGCGGCTCGTATTCGTTATCGACGAATACCCCTATCTTGCGAAAGCCGATCCAAGCGTATCGTCTATCTTGCAGGCGCTCGTCGATCGCTCGAAGGATGGCTCACAGCTGTTTCTCATGCTGTGCGGGTCGTCGCTCTCCTTCATGCGCGAGCAGGTGTTGGGGGAGAAAAGCCCGCTGTACGGTAGGCGTACGGCGCAGCTCGAACTGAAGCCGCTTGATTTTTTCGAGGCCCGTCAGTTCTTCCCGAATATGGATATGCAGCATGCCGCCCAGCTGTACGGCGCGGTGGGCGGTATACCGTTGTATCTGCAGCAGTTCAGCGATCGCGCGTCGTTTGAGGACAACATCAGGGATGTATTTTTAGACCCCTCGTCAATTCTGTTCGAAGAGCCTCTGAACCTTCTCAAGCAGGAGGTGCAGAAATCGGCAACGTATAATGCGATCATTGGGGCAATCGCCGCGGGTAAAACCGAGAACAACGAAATCGCGACAACAGTCGGTATCGCTTCAAGCGAGCTCACCTACTACTTGAAAGAGCTCGACCGCATTGGCTTGGTGGAGAAGGAGCGACCGGTGTGCGACGGAAGTCGTCGGCCGGTGTACCGCCTGTCGGATAACATGTTCAGGTTCTGGTATCGCTTCGTCATGCCCAACCGTTCAACGATTGAACGCCGCATGCCGCAACGTGCGCTATCGGCGGTTTCTCGGTACCTCTCCGTCTATATGGGCGAGGTGTTTGAGCAGATATGTCGCGAGTGGCTGTGGCGGAGGAACATGAGCGGTGAGCTGCAGGCCGAATTCGATGAGCTGGGACGCTGGTGGGGCAATAATCCTCAGCTGAGACGCGAGGAAGAGATCGATGTCGTGGGCGTAGCCGATGGGATGCCCGTCTTGGTGGGCGAATGCAAGTGGCGCAATGAGGTCGTTGGATCGGATGTCCTGGAGACGCTGGATCGGCGTGCGGCGCTGATTCACGCGTCGACGGGGGTGCATCGGTATCTCTTCTCAAAAGCGGGATTCAGCGATGCGCTGCATGAGGTGGCGGCGCATGATGATCGCCTGCATCTTGTGGGCATTGAGGACATGCTGCGTTAGGTGCTGCGTGCCAAGATGTCGGCTGCATCCGTCGGATGACAAACGGGGAGGTCCGCCCATACCCCGCATTCCGGGCGCAAGCAATCTATTGGCGCGCAGAGGCTCGGTTGTTTGCTGGCGCGCTGCGCTACGGTGCATCTCGCATGCAGGCGGGGTACAGGGGTCGCGTGCGGGTGAATGGGGCGGCGTCTTGCTGGGCGCTTTGGGTTCGCGGTACACTTGCCGCCAAGATCGACCGAGGAGGGCATGTGGGCAAAGCGCGTGGTAAGGATAGGCGGGCAGGGCGCGGCCGCGGACGGCACGGTGCGGAGCGGGCGGACGCCGCGGTTTCGCCGGAGAGCCTGCCTGCGCTCGACGCCATGCGGGATGTGCCCTCCTTTTCCGACCTACACCTGGATGATCGCCAGCGCGCGGCGTTCGATGCGTTTGCGCGTGACTTCGAGGCGCCCGACGAGCTTGCGATCGGGTGCGTGGTCAGGCTCGATCGCGGGTTTCCGCTGATCGCCTGCGCGGACGCAGTGTTCAGGGCCGAGCACGCCGTGGAGTTCGCCAAAGGCCGCCGGATGGCCGACGACAGCGAGCGACTGCTGCCGGCCGTGGGCGATTGGGTGGCGGTGCGCCGCGCCCCTGGGCATGAGCACGGCGTGATCGTGCAGGTGCTGCCGCGTCGCACGTCGTTCGTGCGGTGGCGTGGGAAGAGCCGCGGGGAGCGTCAGGTGCTCGCAGCCAACGTCGACGTGATTTTCATCGTGCAGCCGCTGGGAGCCGACCGCGATACGCCGGGGCTCATGCGCGACCGCGTGGCGCGTTCCATGGTGCTGACGCGCGATTGCGGCGCTGAGCCGGTGGTGGTGCTTACCAAGGTGGACCGCGTGGAGCCGGACGCGCTGGCAGCTGCTGTGGCGAATGTCCGCGCGCTGGTGGGCGAGCAGGTGCCGGTGATCGCCACCTCATCGAAGGAGGGGCGCGGCCTCGAGGCGGTGCGTGCCTGCGTGCCGAGCGGTTCGTGCGCCATGATCTTGGGGGAGTCGGGCGCGGGGAAGTCGACGCTGCTCAACGCCCTGTTGGGGCACGAGGCCCTGGCAACGGGTGCGGTGCGTACGCGCGATGACGCGGGGCGGCACACCACGGTCGCACGCGTGATGGTGGCGCTGCCTGCACCCTGTGGGGTGGTGGCGGACGCGCCGGGGCTGCGCAGCCTGCCGCTGATGGGGCATGAGCGCGGTCTGGCCCTGGCGTTCCCGGAGGTAATCGAGGCGGCACGCGCATGCCGTTTCAACGACTGCACCCATACGCATGAGCCGGGTTGCGCGGTGCGCGACGGCGTGGCGCGCGGCGAGATCGCCGAGGTGCGCGTGGAGGCGTTTTTGTCGCTTGCACGCGAGATGCGCGTGAGCGCTCAGAGTTTGGACCCCGACATCCATCTGTAGGATCGCGTGCTGGTTGCGCCCGGGTCGGCGCGATGCCGCTGCGTGATCGGAGCGGCTTACAGCGCCGGCTCTAGGATCTCGTGCTGGTTGCACCTGGGTCAATGCAATGCCATCGCGTCGTCGGGGCGGCTCGCGGAAACGATGCCGACGGTCGCGCTGGCGGCCGAGGCAGGGTCGTTTTGACAGAAACGCTTGCTGGCCGTGGTCGGATGAGGCGGGATGCTCCGACGACAGGACCGCATGGTGCGTTTGCAGCTGGACGATGGTAATTCTGGCGAGGAGGCCTGGCACGCTTTGCGGCCGGAGTGATGAGGCGGGCTGCTCCGGCGACAGGACCGCATGGTGCGTTTGCAGCTGGACGACGACTATCCTGGCAAAGAGGCCTGGCGCATTTCGCGACCGGAGTGCGGTCGTTCTGGTGGTGGGTCCGTGCGTCGTATGTGGCGGCGGGGAGCATCGCTTGGGCGGCAAGGACGGCTAACACGTTTTAATTGAAGCGGGGCTGTTTTGACGGCATAGTGTGTTCGCGCTTGCGAGCGCGCGTGTGCGGTGCAGCTTTCGCATCCGTGCGGCGGGCCGATGTGTTCGGGCGTCGACATGTCCCATATGGTGCGGGATATATGAGTAAACAAGCAGGTCAGATGGTTGTCTGGTGCATGTGCGCGGAGGCTGCCGCCGTGTGCGTGCGAATGACGGGCGCGGGCTTCGCGTGCCGCTCGGCTCAAGAATTGTGATGAGCGTGTGTGCTCGCAGGGGCTGATGGGGCAGAAAGTTTTCCCGGCATGGGGGCATCGAGAGCTCGTGCCTTTGGCGAAATAGGGTGTTTGTATATCCGAATATGTGGATAAGCCGGCCGTTTCTTGCCGCGTGCGGTGCGGACCCTTTCCAGGTCCTGACACGGGCGGAAAGGTTTGGGTAGGCATCTCGTAAGATTGCGGTTTGCGAATCCGTCCTGAATCGATTGCGCGCTCGTTGCGCCCTGAGAATGGGGGTGCGGTTCGAAGGCGAGCGAGAGGAGGGCCGGATGAAGCGGAGAACGCGGCTCATGCTGAGCGCGCTTTCGGGTGTTGCCGCGGCGGCGCTGTTCATGCTGTACGCATTGGGTGTGCGGGTGGAAGCGGAGCAGCAGCGGCGGGAGACGCTCGAGCGTTTTGGAGGCGAGCTGGTTTCTGTATGCGTGGCCCTGCGCGATATCGAACCGGGAGAGGAGATCGACGAGGGCAACGTGGCGGTGGAGGAGTGGGCGTCGAGCCTGCTGCCCGCGGATGCGTTGACCTCGCTCTCCGCTTCAGTGGGCAAGACGGCGACATCGCGGATACCGAGGCACGCTCCGCTGAGCGGGGCCTACTTCGAGCGGCGTGAAGATGCCGCATCGGTTCCCAAGGGCAAGGTGGCCGTGTCGGTGCCCAGCGGTGCGGAGCGCGCAGTTGGTGGCGCTTTGGAGCGCGGCGACAGCGTTGACGTGTACGTGACGAACGGAACGGTTGCCGATCGGCTGACGTCGGCAGAGGTGCTCGATACCAGTGTGCTGGCGGAAGGCGGAGGCGACTTGGCGTGGGTGACGTTGGCGGTCGATCCGAGCGCGGTGAGGGAGCTTTTGGCAGCGACCTCGGCCGGGGCGGTGTCGCTCGTGGCGCCTGGCGATGGCGTTGATGCGTCGGCGCCCGAGAGCGCCGAGGCCACGGCGCCTGTAGGCGATGGGGGCGATGCGCAATGAGCCGGGTTTGGCTGCTGCATGGATGCGACGAGGAGCTGGCTGCCCTGCGCCGCGAGGTGGCGCTGAGGGAGCCTGATGCGTGCCTGGTGTGCGTGCGGCGCGCGGGTGAGATGGTGCTGGTCGCCGGCGCGCTTGATGGCGCCGGCGTGGCGGCGCTCATCGGGACGACGGGCATGGACCCGTCTGCGCTCGAGGGGCTGATTGCCGCCTTGCGCGGTATTGAGGGTGTAACGGATATTCTCGTGCGGGCGGACGGGCTCGATGCGGGGGTGCTGGCCCGCTGCTTCTATGCGGGCGCAACGGAGGTCATCGCGGCAGGGGGCGCCGAGGCGTCTGGTGCTGCCGATAACGAGGCAGTGTGCGGGAAAGAGCTGACAGACCGTGCCGGCCAGGTGGATTCTGCGGGCGATGACGACGGGGAGGCGGATGCCGCGCCTGCGACTGCAGGCGTCGGCACGCCTTCGCGAGGCCAAGAGACAGCGGGGCGCACGGGGTCTTTGAGAATCGCGGTGGATGATCTGGAGACGCCGCCCTGGGAGCCCATCGACGACGGATGCGCGGCGGTGGGCGAGGCGGCGAGTGCTGCGTCCGCACCGCTGGGGTCGGAGCCTGCGGTGGCCGAAGAGGTGCCGGATGCGCTGCGCGAACGGTTTGCACGGTCGGCGGCAGGGGCGTGCGATTACGGCGCTGCTGCGGGCGGGGCGCCGCTTATCGCGGTTGTCTCGGGGCGCGGGGGATGCGGTAAGACCACGATCACGGCGGCGATGGCCGCTTGCGCCGCGCGTGCGGGCCTGCGTTGCGCGGTGTTGGATTTCGATTTGATGCTCGGCAATATGGCTGCGGTCATGGGCATCGATGCGCCGATAGGACTCGATCGGTTGGGTGCATATGGGAGCAGCGAGCCGATAGCGGAGGCGGATGTGGAGACCACCGCCATGCGCATCGGGCCGGGCCTAACGCTGTGGGGGCCGTGCTTGGAGCCGGAACGGGCCGACCTGATCGCGGGCCCGGCCGAGCAGATGATTGAGATGCTGCGCGGGCTTGCCGACGTGCTGTTCGTGGACACATCGGGGTATTGGGGAGACGCCGTTGCGATGGCGGTCGGCGCGTGCGACCGATGCCTGGTGGTGGGCGGCTCCGGGGCGCCGGACGTGGCATCGGCCCAGCGCGCGATGAAGATCGCAATGCGCTTGGGGGTACCTGCGACGCGTATGACCAGCGTGTTCAATCGGCTGGGAGCACCTGGCTGCGGGGAGGACCGGGCGCTTCGGTTCGAGATGGGCGTATCGCTGCGCTCCCGTGTCCGCATAGCGGACGGAGGGGACGAGGTGGCGTCGATGCTGTCGTTCGGGCATATCGATCGGGTCGTGGCCGGGTCGGGGCCGTTTGCAGACAGCGTGCGGTCGGCGACGGCCCAGATCTTGCGAGAACTCGGGTGTGACGTGGGGGCGCTGTCTGTGGAGCGACCCGACAACGAGCGGGATGCGCGCCCGCGCGTGCGCCTGCCGTGGGGCAAGAAGGCAGGTGAGCGGAGATGAGCCTGTATAGCCGGATGCGGGCGGTGCAGGAGGCCGTAGGGGGCGTTGAGACGGCTGAGCGGCACCGTGCATGGTCGCCGCGTCTGCGGCAGGCACGCGCCCGCGTGAAGCGCGCGATGATGGAGCGCGTGGGGTTCAGCGAGGTGGCGCGCATCGTGGAGGGGGCGGACGCCGCGCGGGCGCGTGAGGAGTTGAGGCCGGCTGCCGAGGCGGTCCTGAATGCGGACGCCGATCTTGTGCTCTCGACGGACGAGCGCGACGAGCTGCTCGATGAGGTGCTGAACGACGTGGCGGGCTTGGGGCCCTTGCAGCCGCTGCTGGAGGACGACGCGGTGACCGAGATCATGGTCAACGGGAGCTCGTCGACCTTCATCGAACGTGCGGGCAGGCTGTGCGGCCTTGGCGCCCTGTTCGACGATGACGAGCAGATCAGAATCGCGATCGACCGCATCATTTCGCCCTTGGGCCGTCGGATCGATGAGCGGAGCCCTACGGTGAACGCTCGCCTGCCGAACGGATACCGTGTCAATGCGGTGATCCCGCCGATTGCGCTCGACGGCCCGGTGCTGACGATTCGCAAGTTTTCCGATCGCATCAGCTCCCTTGCGCATCTTGAGCGTTTGGGCGCTCTGCCCGCCTGGTATGCCTGGCTGCTGTCGCGCGCGGTGGAGCTGCGGCAGGATCTGGCGGTGGCGGGAGGCACCGGCTCGGGCAAGACGACCCTGTTGAATGCGCTATCGTGCGAGATTCCCGCCGGTGAGCGCATCGTGACGATCGAGGACTCAGCTGAGTTGAAATTCTCCCATCACCCTCATGTGGTGCGTCTCGAGGCGCGCGAGGCGTCCATCGAAGGCGAGGGCGCGGTGAGCATCCGCGATCTGGTGGCGAATGCGCTGCGCATGCGTCCCGATCGGATCGTGGTGGGCGAGGTGCGCGGGGCCGAGGCGATCGACATGCTGCAGTCCATGAACACCGGGCACGACGGGTCGCTGACGACGCTGCATGCGGGCAGCGCGGAGGAGACCGTGGTGCGTCTGACGTTGCTGGCGCGCTACGGCATCGATCTGCCGGGCGATCTCATCGAGGAGCAGATCGCCATGGCGCTCGACGGCATCGTGATGTCGGTGCGTACGCCGGCGGGCAAGCGGTATGTGTCGTCGTATACCGGCGTCTCGCGTGCGGAGGGCGGCGGCGTGGCTCTGAGGGAGTACGTCTCGTTCGACGCGGCGACGGTGAGCTGGAAGCTGCTTGAAGAGCCGCCGTTTGTGGAAGAGGGCCTGCGCAGCGGGGCGCTCGAACTCAAGGAGGTAAAGCGATGGAGGCAGTCGTGTCCTGCTGCATAGGGGTTCTGGTTGCGGGAGGCGTGAGCGGAGCCCTCTCGGTGCAGGTTTCTCGAGAAGAAACCGTGCGTTTGCACGGCAAGGCGACAGCGGTCTACCTGATACGCAAGACGGGCGAGGGTGTGCTGCGAAGCGGGCTGCTGCCGGCCTCCATGCGGGATGCGGCGCTTTGTGAGCTGAGGGCATGTGAGGTGCGCGGAAGGAAGCCGTGGGAGTATGCCGGCGAGGTGGATGCGGCGGGCGCGCTTGTTGCGACGACGGCGGGGTGCGCTGTCTTGTTGGCGGCTGCTTCGGGCTCTTTAGTCGGCGGCGTGTTGGGTCTTTTGGCGGTGCCGACAGCTGTGATGGGGCGCGCCTCGGCGCGTGCGCGCGCCGAGCGCACGCGCATCGAGACGCAGATGCCCGAGGCGTTCGGGGCACTTGCCGTGTCGCTGGGTTCGGGGCTGTCGATCGCGCAGGCGTTGCGCTATGTGGGGTCGCATGCCGAGGAGCCGATCCGCGGCGAGCTTGTGCGGACATCGGGGGCGATCATGTGCGGCGTGCCGGTTGCGCGGGCGCTCGATGAGCTGATCGAGCGCCTTGAGGCTCCAGGGCTCGAGCTCGTGGCGCTCGCCTTGAAGGTGTCGCAGAAAACCGGTGCGCCGTTGGGTTCCCTGCTGGCGGATGCAGCTCGCCTGGCGGGAGACCGTATCGAGCTGCTGCGACAGCTCGATGTCAAGACCTCGCAAGCGCGTATGTCGGCCCGGCTGGTGGCGGCCATGCCGGTGGCGATGGTGGGGTTTCTGGCGCTGTTCTCCACGGATTTCCGCGCCGGCCTCATGACGGTTCCAGGGACGGTGTCGGTGCTGGTGGCACTGGGGCTGAACGGGATCGCCCTGGCGGCGATCAGGCGAATCATGAAGGTGAGGATGTAATGGATGATCTGGTTGGTCTTATGCCCGCCGCCGCGGCATGCGCGGGGCTGGCGGCTGCATGCAGCGCGTTGCTGACGGGTTGGGAGCGCGAAGATCGCCAACAGGCGATGCGGGCATGGCGGGCGCGGGGAGCGGTGCTTGCTGCGACGGCGATGCGGATGGCACATGGTTTTGAGCGGCGTGTGCACGCCCGCGGGGCACCGGCGGACGCTGTGGGTTTGGGGGAGGTGTCGGAGATGATCGACATCGTGCGTCTGGGTCTTTCGGCGGGCTTGTCGTTCGACGCGGCGCTGGGCCTGTATTGCGAGGGACGCGACGGCGCGCTGGCGGCGCGGCTGGCGCGCGCCAAACTGCTGTGGCAAACGGGGGCGGGTGCGCGCGAGGAGGAGTTGATGTTGGCAGCGCGCGATCTGGGCGTGCGGGCGCTCGAGTCGTTTTCTGTGGCGGTTGGGCAGGCCCTGCTGCTGGGGGCGCCTCTCGCCGAGACCTTGGCTGGACAGAGCGCTGAGATTCGTGCCGCCCACCGTGCCGAGGTGGAGCGCCAGATCGAGCGCGCTCCAGTGAAGCTGCTGATACCGACGGGCACGTTGATTCTGCCTGCGTTGCTGTTGTCCATATTGGGCCCGCTGCTTGCTGCTGGCGGGATGTTGTGAGGAGGGCCGTATGGTTCTGTTGCGAGAGTACGTGCGAGAGGCGATCGAGGCGGCGCGCGATGCCGCCGATGCAATGCGGCGGGAGGCGCGGCGTACGGGCTGCGAACTTGCGCACCTGGCTCGTGAGGGCAAGGCGCAGGGCACCACGGAGTACGCCATCCTGGTCGGTGTACTCGTGGTGATCGCGATCTTGGCAATCATCGCGTTCCGCGACAAGGTGAGCGAGCTGTGGGACGCCATATCCTCGGGCATCAACGGGTTGTGAGATGGCCGATGCGCGCACGGCTACCGGGACGGGGACGTGGATTGGCGGCGCTTGCGGTTTGCGTGGTGACGGTGCTATGCGCGCTGCTGCTCGCGGGGCTCCTGCCCGCCGGTCCGGGCGATTCCGATGAAAGCGGGGATGCGGATGCCGGGCTCGCCGGAACGCCGGTGAGCCCGGGCGCGGAGGTCGAGACGACGGGGTCGGCGTTTTTGAAGGACCTGGAGGGCGCTGCGACCAAGGCGGAGGCGGCACCCGCAGCCGCCTGCACGGCGTGTTGGGAGGAGCCCCGTGCACTGCCTGCTGTGGCGAGCGACCTGCTTGAGGCGTATCGGGAGGCTGGGGTGGCATCGCCGGTGGTGAGCGGTTATCTCGACTTGAAGGGCAACGCGTGGGCCGCGGTGATGCAGGGCGCTGCGGGATGGTCGGATGTGGTGCTCGTTCGAACCGAGGACGACTCGGCGAGCAGCGTGCGTGTGACGCGGCTGCTGCCGACACATGAGGGGTGATCGATGGGATGCGAAAGGATGCGGGGGCGGCAGAGGTCGCCGCGATACGGTCGAGGGGTGAACGCGGTGCGGATTGCTGCACGGCGGCGGGGGCCGCTGTGGCTGGCGCGAGGCCCGAGCGTAAGACGGGGTGCCGTGCGGACGCCTCGGGTGGCGGAGATAGCGGAAGGGAGGGCCTTTGTGGCACGAGGGCGCGTTCGCCCCGGACGGCGAAATCGTATGCCGACCTGCTGCGCGAGGCGCGTGCCCAAGGTACGGTCGAGTATGCCCTCACCACGGTGGTGTTCCTGTCGATCATGGTTGCATGCGCTGCGTTGTGGCGAGCGGCGGCGGATGGGACGCTGGGTCGCATCGCGGCCCAGGCGGCCTCGCATGTGCTCGACGGATCCGGGGCAATCGACATCGCGCTGTATTGACGTGGTGCGCGAGGTGTCCGCGCAGGCGACCGTGGAGGCGGCGGTGCTGCTGCCGTGCTTTTTGACGGTGCTGCTCGTGATGATGCAGCCGGTCTGCTTGCTCTATACACGCTGCGTCATGGAGTCGGCCGCCGCCCAGACGGCTCGTCTGATGGTGACGGCACTGCCGTCGGAGGACGGGGGCGCCGATGCCTATCGGGCATTCGCCCTGCGGCGGCTGGCGGCCGTGCCTGACCTTGCTATCTTCCATGCGGGCGGACCGAACGCTTGGACGATCGATGCCCGGCATGCAGAGGACACCGGGGGCGAGGTGTCCGTGTCAATAGAGGGGGCGGTGCAGCCCCTGCCGGTGATTGGGGTGTTTGCCGGCGCATTCGCCGACCTCAACGCGCAGGGTGATGCGGTGCTGCGCGTTGAGGTCTCATTCGAGGGGAGGCCGGAATGGCTGGAGGGGAACTACGATGCGTGGGTTGAAGCGTGGGGGCAGCAGTCGCTGGGGAATTGACCTGTTTATCGAGGATGGTGCCTACACGACGGTGGGGTCGGCGGTGGCCATCTTGATGGTGCTGGCGTTGCTGCTGTCTGCCTCGCTGGCAGTGTGGACGTCCTCGCGCGCAAGCGATGTGCAGCCGAGCGCCGACGCGACGGCGCTTGCGGGTGCCAATGTCGTCGCGTCCTACCATACGGCGGCAACGGTGGTCGATGCCAGCGTGCTGAGTATGGGTCTGGCGGGGTTCACAATGGCGGGTGTGGGCTTGGTGGGCCTGCTTGTGCCCGGCGCGCATGCTGCAGCCGCCAAGACGATCGACGCGGGCGTGCGCATGATCAAGCTGAGAAATCAGTTCGCCGCTTCGGCATCGAAGGGATTGAAGCAGCTCGAGACCTCGTTGCCCTATCTCGTCGCGGCGAACGCGACGAGGACGTGTGTGGCTCAGGATACCGAGCGCGTGTCCTATGCCGGCACGGCGCTCGCCGTTCCTCGAACGAGCGCCTCGGAGTTTCCGGCGCTTGAGGGCGACGGCATAGCAACCGACGCGCTCGAAGGCGCCTCGGGTGAGCTCGATCAGGCGGCTCAAGACCTGGCCGAGGCAGCCCAGCGGACCGCGCAGGCAAAGGAGCGTGCCTGGCTGGCCGACTGCGGGCAGGAAGGGGTGAATATGCAGGAGCGGGCGGGAAAGCTCTCGGGGATATCGGATGTCGACAATCCTGACTTCGCCTCCAGCCTTACTTGGAATCCGCAGGTTGCCCTTGCGCGGACGCGCGCCTATTACCGCTGGCGTCTCGAGCACAACGCTGCCGAAGGAAGCGGCGTGGAGGCGCAGGCGGACGCTGCCGCGCGTCGTGCGTTCTACGCGTATGCGCTCGATCGGTTCGAGCGCGCGTCGGTGGCCGAGGTTGACGGGCGCATCGTCTCGACCGTCGAATTGCTGCCCAAAAACACCGAGGAGGTGCGCGCAACGGCGCTCTATACCGACGCCGTGTGGCCATCAACGGCCGAGCCAGACGGCCTGACCCTGCATTATGGCGCCGATTGCCCGGGGGCCACGGGAGGTGCCGGTCCGATGCTCGCGGTGTCGTCCATCGAGACCGGGCAGGCGCGTGAATGCTCGACCTGCCGCTTCGGTGTGGGGGATTTGGGAAAGGCGCCGGCGGCCTCGACCTCGATCGACAACGGCTTCGAGTACCATCTGCGCGCCTTCACGTTGGCTTTGAACGAGTATGTGGATGCGCGCAACGCGGAGCTCGAGCTCGAGCGGGCTGCCCAGGGAAAGGCGGAGCAGGCGGGCGATGCGTTCGACGAGGCGATCTCGGCGCTCGCCAACAAGCGTCCGCGAATCGCGCCTCCTGGGCGGTACGGCTGCGTGGCGATCGTGACCGCAGGAGAGCTCGCCCCCTCCGGAGAGCTCGACACGCCGTTTGCCGCCGGCGAGGAGGTGCCTGCCCGTGGAGCGGTGTCTGCCGCCGCGCTCGCCCCCGATGCCGCGACGCGGGAGAACAACGTGCTGGCGAGTTTTTTCTCATCGGTCGAGGAGCGGGTGGGAACGGATGGGCCGGCCGGTTTGGTCGATAGCGTCATGGACCTTTGGGGCGACCTGCTCGTGTCGTATGGCGATGCGGCGGAGGGGCTTGGCGGCGTGACGGATGGGTTGCTGGAGGGTCTTGATTCAATCGGGGCGGGTCCGGTGGCGCGGTGGCTGGGCGACCGCATCACGGGCGTCATGAAGGGCTTGGGGCTGGAGCCGGTCGACTTGAGCCTGCGCAAACCGGTGTTGACCGACACCTCCTGCGTGCTGTCGCGTTCAGGTGCCGATGGGCTGGCGAGCGTGCAGGACATGCTGCGATCGATTCCCGCTGGCGCGACCGATCCGGCTGCCATTCTCGAGGCGGTGGGGTATGAGGTGGGCAACTACCTCACGGGCCTCGAGTTCACGGTTGCCGAGATTCCGTTGCCAACGGGCGGCTCGATTCCGCTGACGATACGGTTGCGTGATCTTGTGGGGGCGGGAGGCGACGGGCAATGAGGGCGTGCGTTCGGTTGCGGGAAGCGCGGGCGCAGGCGACCGTGGAGATGGCGGTGGTGACACCGGTGCTCATCGTGCTCGCGCTCATCGTATACAACCTCATGGTGTTCATGGCGGCAACCGCCCGATTCGATCGCGTTGCCCCGGATGCGGTGCTCGCCCATGCGGTTTCGCCTGTATCCGATGGGGAGGCTGCCGCCTCGGGCGCCGACGCCGTGCGGCTCCAGCTCGAGCGCGCCATGGAGGGGTATGCGGTTGAAATCGAGGTCGTTGAGGAGACGGGTGACGCGGAAAGCGATGCGCTGTTGAGCTTGGTGGGAGCGCAGCGCACCTATCGGTGCGCTATGGTGTATCGACCCTGGCCGCAAGGGCTGAGCATTGCGGGGGTGTCGATGGGGGCGCCGCTATCCTTGCGGCATGAGCGACCCGTAACTGTCGATCCATGGAGGCCGGGGGTGGTTATGTGAGGGGATGGTCGGTGAGGGGTATGGAGGCGTTGCTGCGTCTTGGCACGCGGGTGCCGGAGCGCATGCGGGCATGGTGGCGCGCACATGATGGGAGGCGTGGCCGCGATGAGAGATGCACTTGCGATGAGGAATGTGCCCGCAGCGAGAGGCGCGTTTGCAAAGGGCGCGCGGAGCTTGCGGGGAAGCGACGGCGCGCCGAGAGGCCTGGGCACACGGAGCTGCCGTCTCGCACGGTGGCCGTTGGTCAAGCCTTGAAGGAGCTGGGGTGGAAGGGGGAGCCGGAGTTTGCAGATTCGTTTTCCGCCCGGTTGGTCGGCTTGATGCCCGGAGTGCGCGCGGGCGAGCTGGCGGGGGCGCGCATCATGGTGTTTTGGGGGTGCGGATCGGTCCACACGTGCTTCATGCATGACGCGATCGACGTTGCCTTCATCGACGGGGAGGGCTGTGTGCTGCGGCTGTGCCGACGCATGGTGCCGTGGCGCATCGTGGCGTGTCCGGGTGCCGTTGCGGTAATTGAGCGCTTGGCAATCGGAGGAGGTGAGGGGGCGGATGGAGCGCGGACGGCTGGCATATAGAAGAAAAAGCGCGCAACAGCTTTTCGGGCAATCGCTTCTCGACCGGGACGCGCTATCCGATGCAGCTCGGGGAGCAACGGGGTTTCGGCCGCCGGGGCCCGGCGGCCGGGGTCCCGAAGGGCCATGGGGCGACATGCGGGTTATAGGAGGGTTGTAAGACAGCATGTGCCTTGTAGGGCAACATGCGCGTTCGGCTACTGCTGCCCATCCGGCGGGGCTTTGAAGGCGGGCGCCGGCTTCGCCGGGCAGAAGCGAAGCGTCTTCGCAGGATGGGAGCGAAGCGCTATGCCGGGAAATGAAAAGGCCTCCCGAAGGAGGCCCGTACATACACGAGGGTGGCTAGAGAGGGAGTCGAACCCCCGACACGAGGATTTTCAGTCCTCTGCTCTACCAACTGAGCTATCTAGCCACGTGTCAGGCTGTCAAAGACAGCTCGATTACTATACCAAATTGAGCGGAGGGGTCAAGAGAAAAGTTTCCAATTCCTTTTCTGCGTTCGCGTGCGTTGATTTCCAACCTTAGCGAAACACTTCCAACACTCAGCGCGACATGTATCGC
>CABRIF010000002.1 GCA_902470925.1 uncultured Collinsella sp.
GAGTAGAACATTGTCAAGAGCAAAAGTTGGCCAAGCCCCAAGAATCTCGGAGCTTGGCCTTATATCTTCACCTGATCTCCGATCCCGACAAGTTGTGTCAAACCGACGCTCGTATTCGCAGTTTAATATTCGCGGGTTGTCGGCCTTGAGCTAGCGCCATCCTCATTGAGACGGCTGCATCGTCGCTCGTGTATGTTGGCCGACCTGGCTTCGCATTTCGTTGCTACGGCTGGATGCGCGCACCTTCCAAAGAAGAGTCTCTTTGCGAGCATGCAGAATGATTCTGCGCTCAAAGACGATATGAGCAGAACATTGGACGAGCCCCTGCTGCATGCCGTTTCTAGTTGAGCGATTCGCGGGTCGGGGCCGATAATGTCAGCGTCTGCTCAATAACGCAACCGGCCAGGTTGCCGCACACACGAGAGGGGCTCTCATGCCGAATTATACAACCTCCATCGGCCTTGACGTGCACGCACGCAGCATCAAGGGATGCGCCTTCAACCCCTACACCGGAGAGGTGTGGCGAAAGTCGTTCGGCTACGACCCCGTCGCCGTTGCCGAGTGGATTCTCGCGTTCGAGAACCCGAAAGCCGTCTACGAGTCCGGCGTCACCGGGTTCCACCTCTGCCGAGAGCTGCGCGCGCTGGGCGTGGACTGCGTGATAGGCGCAGTGTCCAAGATGATGAAGCCCGCGGCGGACAAGAGGGAGAAGACCGACCGGAGGGACGCTCAGTTCCTGGCCAAGCAGCTGGCGTTGCACGAGATCCACGAGGTGCACGTGCCCGATGCGGAATGCGAGGCCGCCCGCGACCTGTCCCGCGCCCTGGCCGACGCCCGCGACGACGTCGCCGCCGCGAAGCAGCGCCTCTCCAAGTTCCTCCTGCGCCACGGCCACTGCTACCCCAACAAGACGCCAGACGGCAGGCCCCGGAAGACGTGGACCAAGGCCCACTGGGCATGGATAAAGGACATTGAGATGACGGAGCCGGCGGCCAGGTCGACGCTGGAGTACTACATCGACCGCGTGGAGCGCGCCGTCGAGGAGAAGAGGGACCTGGAGGCCAAGGTCAAGGCGCTGGCGGAGGCTCCGAGGTGGAAGCCGACCGCGGACGCGCTTCGATGCCTCAAAGGCATCGAGGCCGTCACGGCGCTGTCGCTCGCATGCGAAGTCGACGGGTTCTCGAGATTCCGCAACGCCTCCGCGTTCGCGTGCTGGCTCGGGATGACTCCGTCGGAGAGCTCGAGCGCCGACAGCCGCCGCCGCGGCGGGATAACCAAGGCCGGCAACAAGCATCTGAGGAAGAGCCTGACCGAGTCCGCGTGGCACTTCGCGAACGCCTCGAGAAACGCGAAGCAGCTCGTCAAGGGCCAGGCGGTGGACCCCGCGGTGAGAAGGCATGCGCTGAAGGGAAACCGCAGGCTGCTAGACAGGCGCAAGGCGCTGGACGAGGCGGGCAAGAAACCGGTCGTGGCCAACATGGCCGTCGCGCGCGAGCTTGCATGCTGGTGCTGGGCCGTGGGCTGCATGGCGGAAGGCGCCGCATAGGGCGCGCCGACCCCATAGGATTCCGACCCCGGCCCTTCCGCGTTCGAGGCCGTTGGGACCCATTCCCGTTGTTTTTTGGTAGGATCGCGAGGGCGACACCCACGACTAAAGACTTCGATGACGACGAGGGCCCAGCCGTAGCAACGAAATGCACAGCGACGAGATCGCTACAGGCGGATATTAAACAGCAAGACGAGCGTCGAACAGACACGCGACTCGGCGGACGGACAACCGGGCGAAGATAGAGAAGGCCAGGCCCAGCTTTTGAGAAAGTTGGGCCTGGCCACTTGTTGCCTCTTGACAATGTTCTGCTCATATTAAAAACGAACTGGGATCACATCCAACGACCAGTCGACGAGGATCGGATCGCCCAGGGAAAGACCGCTATAAAAGACAGGCTCTTGCCTAGGAGAGCGTCCCCTCGCTCATGCGTCCGAGCACCCACGCCCAACATGCCAGCTCGCGTGCGGTGGCGACGTTCGCGACCACGGGGCGCTTGCGCAAATCGCAGCTGAAGTGCCTTCGCCGCTCCACCAGCCTTCCCACGCCCGCTGCCGCATGGCTAGATATCGCAAGCGGAACAGACGGGTCGTTCAATGCTCGCTTTCTTTCCTTGGTTGCCCTCGTGTAGTGCCAGGCCGCCTCCACTAAAAGCTTTCGCAAATGGGAGTTTCCGGCTTTGGTGATGCCACCTCGGGACACGTGCTCGCCGCTTGAATGCTCTGACGGCACAAGCCCGAGCCAGCTTGCAAACGAGCGTGCCGAATCGAAGCGCGAGAACACGCCGACCTCGACCGTGACGGCAAACGCCGTCATGGTCTCTATTCCCTTCATGCAGCGAAGCGCCTCGACCCGCCCGCTCCAACGAGGACGGCTTGCATACTGGGCGATCCTCTTCTCGATGGCCTTCTTCTGCGCCTCGATGTGGCGCACCTCCGAGATGTAGTAGTCGAGGGATTCTTGCGCTGCGCTCTCGGGAAGCTCGATCCCCCTGATCCACTCCCAGTGCGCCCGCGTCCAGGTGCCGCGCCTCTTGCCCTCGGGGGTGCGTTCGTCCCAGGCGTGTCCCCAGCGGATGAGCAGGTGCGTCAGGCGGTGCTTCGCGCGCGTGAGGTCGTCCCGGATATCCTCAAGCACGCGCGAGAGGCTCCTCGCCGCTTCCGTTTCCTCATCCGGCACGAACACCTCGACGACGTTGTGGGCCAAGAGCTGGCGCGCCAAGAACTCCGCATCGTTGCGGTCGTTCTTCCTGCGCTTGTCGGCGGCGGGACGCTGCATCCTCGATACCGCGCCCACGATGCAGTCAACACCCAGATTCCGCAGCTCTCGAACCAGGTGGAATCCCGTCACCCCCGACTCGTAGACCGCTTTGGGGGACTCGAACTTCAAGATCCAGCTTGCGACTTCTGCAGAAGAATTGCCGAACCTTTGGGTGACAACCTCGCCGGTGATCGAATCGAGCGCTACCGCTGTAATGGAACGTGCGTGCACATCAAGGCCGATCGAAGTAACATGTCTCATGGTGAGCCCCTCTCATGCGTGTGGCAACCTGGGAAGAATTGCCGGTTGTATGGACGCGACCATTATCAGCCCAGAGATCCACGGTCATACGAAAAGACGATGTGAAGTAGGGGCTCACAATGTTCTACTCATATCGTCTCCTTCGTCTGCCCCAAACCAAGTAGTTCGAAGATAGCCTGTAGGTGTCCTCGTGGGCGCCTTTTATTTTCAGGGAATCGGCCGCTTCATGAACGAGCGACCGGCTTGACCTAGATCGAACCGCCTTCATCTCCGTCTAGGCGCCGGCAATCAACATCGTAAACCCGCGCGTGCTACAATGCGGCCACCAGAGATGAAAACACAGTCCCCGTCGGGTAGTCGTGGGCGTGCGGGAGTCCGCATCAGTAACCTGCCTCCTTGGTTGTCCCTTCTCTGCATGGTCATCTACATAAAGGAGGAACCAGCCATGCAGATCAGCGTGTCGTCCACCCTGACCGTATATCACGACGGCCAATTTTGGGTCGGCCTGGCGGAGCGCGTCGAGGACGGCAGATACGGCGTTGCCCGCATCGTCTTCGGCGCAGAGCCATCCAATGAGGAAATCCTGCAATTCGTTACAAGCAAATGGGCGAAGCTCGCGTTCTTCGGCGACGATCCGACCGAGGCGAGCAAGCCCGCGAAGAACCCCAAGAGACGCGCCCGCGAGGCGTCGAGGGCCCTTAAGCAACCGGCGATGGGCACCAAGGCGCAGCAGACACTCGCGAGTCAGCGGGAGGCAATGAAACGGGAGTCGGCCCGCGCGAGAAGCCAGCGCCGCGCGGACGAGGCGGAGGCGAGCTTCGAGCAGCGGAAGTTGAAGCGCAAGCAGAAGCATCGCGGGCATTAACCGGCGCTGACATGGTTCCTGGCGTGAACAGGGCTACGTCCCCCTGTTCGCACCGTTCACACATACAGCAGTAGGCACGGATTCGTTTGAAACCATGCCAGCTATCCGGTACGATACTATTGCATCGAACGTCTGTTCTACTCCCACTCGATAAAACAATAGTGCTCCATTTTTGCAATTCCGCCCTCGTTATATCCGTGGTTTCTTCTCGTTGTCGGCTGTATTCGGTTAGCCTCTCTCATAGAAAACTCATCCCAAACTCAGCTCTTTTCATTTTTCCATTCCGTGAGTTTTACGCCTGAGTTTCGACGAAGGATGGATTTGCTGCATGACCTGTGAAAACCCGCTATCCCCGTTCGATTGAATCCTTCTCTTTCAAATGAAACCCCCATCGAGAACGCAACTACGACAAGAGTTCTTGATGCCCTTCATTTCGAGTCGGCTTGCCAAGCATCATTCTGATTGAAACTCAAGGGGGCGATTTCGCTCTTCAGAAGGATTTCGCTGTCATTTCAGGACAAACTCATGACATCTCCGAAGATGGCTAAGAATGAGATCCCGGCTCGCTGACGCGGGATCGTCCGCTTGCGAGAATGTCCAGTAATTTCGATTCTGGGTCGTCGTCGAAGGCGACCTTCGCGATCAATCTCCACTTGCGCGGAGGTATGCCGACCAATTTCGTGAAGAGGGCGGAGAAGCTTGTTGCTCGTGCGTATCCGCAACGATGCGCCACTTCGTCTATGCTCATATCATGGTCGGTGAGCAGTCTTTTCGCCAGCTCGATTCTTTCCGAGGAGACGAACTCGGTCACCGTCAAGCCCGTCACCTGCTTGAATGTCTTCTTGAACTTGGTTGACCCCATGTTCGCTGCCTCGAGCAGGTCCTTCTGCCCGATCGCGCCGCCTAGGTTGCTCTCGATGTACGATACGGCTCTCGCGATCGAAAGGCGGTCCTGCTCGGCCACTCCCTCGCACAGGCTCTCTCCCATCCTGAGTAGCCTTGCCATCACCAAGTTCGCGATTCCGGAATATAGGAGGCCCGCTTCCGACCCCGGGATCTCCCTTGGAGTTATCTTGCCGAGCATCTCTGCTATTTCCGGATCCCAGGAAGCCTGGTTCCTCAGACCCTTCAGGCTGGTCGCCAGCGGTTTCAACGCCTTGTCGATTTTTTCCCCGAAGACGCTTCGGCAGTATTCGTCGTAATACTCGATCTCTGTGTAGGAGAATCTCGCTCCTTTTGGTAGAAGGACCGAGCTTGTCTTGGGCTTTGCTTCCAGAAAGGCGGAAACGCTTGATTGCGGCATGAGACCATGCCTTTCGCGGCGGACTGCAAAATACCCGCCAGAATCGAAGCAGAAGGGCAGGCGTTCTTTCAAAGTGAAATCGCAGCAGACGACGGAGAAGAGCCGCCGCGCCTCCCATGCCCAGTACCACCCCTCGCATCTGCGCCCGTCGCCTTCGAAGAGGGACCCTTCTCCGTTCCATCCATCTGCCAAGACGAGGCCGATTGGCTCAAGCGAGGCCGCAAAGGTCTCCGCCGCGGCTTGGGCGGCGTGGGAGAACATCGTTTCCTTGTCGTCCATCTTCCGATCCTTTTATTCGCGTTCGGACGCAATTCTTTCGCGCTCGGGCTTTTCCCTCCAGGTGCAACCTGATTCAAATTAACCAAGGTTAACATCACTTTGTCAATTTTAGCGATACAAGAAAGGCTCTCTGGTTTTGCGAAGAAGAACACAGAAAACACTCGCAGAGGCCATCGACGTCAGAACGAAGGTGGCCATGCTCGTCGTGCTCATAGCGACCGGGGCCATCGTGAAGGATTACGTTCTGGGCTCGGTTCTCTTTGCCGTCGTCGTCCTCCTCTCCTTCGCAATCGGGCGCGGAAGGATGGCAGCGTCTTTCTCCTTCGCCTACCTCTTTCTCATGGGTATCTTCTGGGTCACGACGATGCTTCCGCCGAACGCCGCCGGAGCCCTCGGCTCGTTCGCCCTGGCCTGCCGCACCTGCATGCCCATCTGCCTGTTCGCGGCAGTCTTCGCGACTACCACCAAGATTGGCGACCTCACGGCCGCCCTCTACGGGATGAGGCTGCCGAAGGCGGTTGTCGTTCCGCTGGTGATAGCGGTGCGGTTCTTTCCGACGCTCAAGGAGGAGTCCTCTGCCGTAGCGGACGCGATGAGGGTGAGGGGGCTCGCCCTTTCGCTTAAGAATCTCGTTTCGAAGCCGGCGCTGATGTTCGAATCTGCGGTCGTGCCCGTGATGCTGCGCTGCGCCAAGATCGCGGACGAACTCGCCGCCGCAGCGGTCGCGCGCGGCATCGACCGGCCCGGGAGGAAGACCTCCTACAACGCGCCCCGGTTCGGATGGGCCGACTTCCTCCCTCTCTCGATTCTTGTCGTCTGCTGCCTGCTTCTTGTGGTCGCAAAGGCCAACCAGGGGATCGGAGGGCTGCTGTGACGAAAAACGCCATCGAGCTCAGAAACGTCTCCTTCACGTATGCGGGATTCGCCGCTCCGGCGATCGACGACGCGAGCTTCGCCGTCGCGCCGGGCGAATGCGTCGTTCTCTGCGGGGAGTCCGGCTGCGGGAAGACCACCGCGACCCGGATCGTCAACGGGCTGGCGGGAGGGTTCTACGAGGGCAGCCGGACGGGGAAGGTCCTTGTAGCAGGCAGGGACATCGACGACCTGGAGGATTGGGAGCTCTCGTCCTTGACGGGCAGCGTTTTCCAGAACTCCCGCACCCAGTTCTTCAACCTCGACACGACCGGCGAGATCGCGTTCGGCATGGAGAACCTCGGCGTTCCCAGGGAGGAGATGCACAGACGGGTGCGCGGCGTCGTACGCGAGCTCGGCATGGAGAGGCTCATGGGCAGGGGCATCTTCGAGCTCTCCGGGGGCCAGATGCAATCGGTGGCCTTCGCGAGCGCATGGGCCTGCAGGCCGAGCGTCTACGTCCTCGACGAGCCGTCGAGCAATCTGGATCCTCCCTCCATGGAGAAGCTCGCCTCCTTCATCTCGAAAGCCAAGTCGAGTGGGTCTGCCGTGATCATCGCCGAGCACAGGCTCTCCTACCTCGCAGGCGTCGCCGACCGGTACCTGCTCTTCGAAGGCGGTTCCGTCGCCGCCGAATGGGACGCGCAGCAATTCCTGGGGCTGCCCGACTCCGAGCGAGAGTCTTGCGGGCTCAGGTCCTCCGAGCCGCCGAAGCTCGCCGACCTGATGCAGCGCCTTTCCCATCCCGTCTCCGCCTTTCCCGCCGTCGAGGCGAGGGGGATCTATGCGGGGTATGAGAAGGGCGTGCCGGTCCTCGAGGGGACTACCGTCTCGTTCGACCCCGGGAGGGTCGTCGGCGTGGTCGGGCGAAACGGGGCGGGCAAGTCAACCCTGCTCAAGTGCCTGGCGGGGATCAAGAAAGAAGAGCTCGGGCATGTCCGGTTCCAAGGCTCGGTGGTCCCTCCCAAGAGAAGGCCCGAGCATGTGTTTCTGGTCATGCAGGATCCCGACTACCAGCTCTTTCGCCCGAGCGTGCGCGACGAGTTGGCATCCGCGGCCCCGTCTCCTTCCGCCGTCGACGAACTTCGTCTCGAAGCGGTCTTGGAGGAGTTTGGCCTGGGAGATGTCGCCGACCGCCATCCCGCATCGCTCTCGGGAGGGCAGAAGCAGAGGTGCGTCTGCGCCATCGCGTCGGAGTCGGGCGCGCAGGCGCTTCTCCTCGACGAGCCCACGAGCGGCCTGGATTTCCGGAACATGGAGCGCCTCGCGCTCGTCTTGCGCAAAGAGGCGTCTCGCGGGAAGACGGTGGCGGTCGTCAGCCACGACACGGAGTTCCTGTCAAAGGCCTGCGACCAGATTGTGCTCATCGAGTGAGCCGGGCCGCGGGGTCGAGAAAAGATTCGTATGGAGGAAAGGATTTGAAAATGTCAGTTAAAGCGAAACGGAAAGAGGGCGGCAGCCTCAGCTCCAGGGACCTCATAGCCCTCGGTGTCTTCTCCCTGCTGTTCATGGTGGTGAGCATGCTCGTCGTGGGAATCACCTCCATGAGCGTCGTGGCGTACTGCGGCTGCTGCGCCATCGCAGCGATACCCGCCGGGATCGTCTGGGTCTACATGCATGCGCGCGTGCCGCGCGCGGGAACCTCGCTGATCATGGCCCTCGTCTTCGCCGTGATCGTATTCGTCGTCGGATCGGGATGGCCTGTGGCGCTCGGGCTTACCGTCGGCGGCGGCGTCTCCGAGCTGGTTCGCAAAGCGCTCGGGTACGGGAGGTTCGCAGGCGTCGCCGTGGGGTACGCGCTTTTCGAGACTTGCTGGGCAGCAGGCCTTTTCGTTCCCATGTTCGCCTCGCAGGACTACTACCGCGAGCTGATGGGGTCCAACAGCATCGACCCGGCCTATATGGAGGCCCTCTTGTCCACGGTGACCCCCGAGACGTTCGCGGTCATCGCGGTCGTGACCTTCATAGGCGGGATCATCGGTTCGCTTGTCGGCCGAGCGGTGTTCAAGAAGCACCTCGAGCGCGCGGGAATCTCCTAGCGCCCTTTTTCAAAGCAACATGAGAGAAGAGGTATTCGATGAGCAAGGAAAGCAAAGGAAGGAAGCCGGGGGCCCTTTCCCGGTGCCTCCGGTTCGCAGGGAGAAGAAAGCCCCTCGTGTTCGCCTCCATGGCGCTGGCGGTCCTATCCGCGGCGGCGTCCTTCGTCCCATACGTGGCGATCTACTTCATGATCAGGGATGCGGTCGAGGTCTATCCGAACCTGGCCGCCGTCGACGTTTCGGCGATGACGGGCTACGCGGGCTTGGCGGTGGCAGGCATAGTCGTTGACGTGGGGTGCTATCTTGCCGCGCTTCTGTGCTCCCACGCCGCAGCATTCGACGCGCAGTACCGCACGAAGCTCGACATCGCCGCCCACCTCGGGCGAATCCCCCTCGGGCACGTCGCCAGGCTCGGCACGGGCAGGATCTCGAAGGTCATGGACGAGAGCGTCGGAGGGATCGAGCAGTTCATCGGCCACTCCATCCCGGACCTGGCGGCCACCGCCGCCGCGCCCGTCGTCTTGGTGGCGCTGCTCTTCGTCTTCGACTGGCGCTTCGGCGTCGCTACGTTGGCGGCGGTCGCCGTCGCATGCGTCGTGCAGTTCTCCGGCTACGCCGACAAGCGCGTCATGGCGAGCATGGGGCGCTACCAGGAAGTGAAGGAGCAAATGGGCAACGCCGCCGTGGAGTACGTTCGCGGCATGCGCGTCGTGAAGGCCTTCGGCCAGACGGCGCGCTCGTTCAGGCGGCTCGCGGACGCGATCAAGGACTACACGGGCCTCTCCCTCGACGTAACGCTCTTCTTCTGGAACTCCATGCCGGGCTTCACGGCCGTCCTCAACAACGCGTACCTGTTCGTCCTGCCCGTCGGCATACTTCTCGCCCCGGGCGCGCAGGACTGGCCGACGTTCGTGCTCTCGCTCGTCTTCTACCTCCTGTTCGTGCATTCGATATCGAGCGTCTTCACGAAGATCCTCTACGTGAGCGAGGACGGGATGCTCGCCCAAGCGAACATCGACCGCATCGACTCCGTGCTCGGCATCGGGGAGCTTCCCGTCCCGGAAGCGCCGAAGACCCCGAAGGACGCCTCGGTGTCCCTACGGAACGTGACCTTCTCCTACGAAGGCGACGCGGAGCCGGCCTTGCGCGACGTCTCGCTCGAGGTCCCCGCCGGCACAGCATGCGCGGTCGTCGGGCCGAGCGGATCCGGCAAATCCACCCTCGCGAACCTCGTCGCCCGCTTCTGGGACGTCGATTCGGGCCAGGTGCTCGTCGGCGGCGTCGATGTCCGCGAGATGAGCCAAGACGAGCTGATGGGCAATCTCAGCCTGGTGTTCCAGGATTCCCACCTGTTCCGCGAGAGCATCGCGGACAACATCAGGCGAGGTCGTCCGGGAGCGACCGACGACGAGGTGGTCGAAGCCGCGAAGGCTGCCCAGGCGGACGCGTTCATAAGCGGGCTTCCCCATGGCTACGCCACCGTGGTGGGCTCCGAGGGCGTCCACCTGTCCGGCGGCGAGAAGCAGCGGATAGCCATCGCCAGGTCCATCATCTCGGACGCGCCCATCGTGGTGCTCGACGAGGCGACCGCGTTCTCCGACCCCGAGAACGAGCACTTGATCCAGAAGGCGTTCGAGAGGATCATGGCGGGCAAGACCGTGATCATGATCGCCCACCGGCTCTCCACCGTCGTCGGCGCCGACAAGATAGTCGTGCTCGATGGCGGCCGCAAGGTCGAGGAGGGCACCCACGAAGAGCTCCTCGCCGCATCGGGGGCGTATGCGAGGATGTGGGGCCAGTACACGGAGGCTCTCGATTGGGGGATCGAATCGGCATCGACCGAAAGCAAGGGCGCAGCTCCCGAAGCATCAGCCGTTCATGCGGATCATGGCGGCTCTGTCGAGGAGCGCGGCCCTGCTGAGGCGTTCGGCGGGCAGTCAAGGGGCAGAGTTCCTTGGCTTCAGAGGGCGTTCAATCTAACCGACCAGGGCTATGCCGGCCTCAAGCGCTCCGCCCTTGCCTGCACTCTGAGCGATCTGGCTCTCATGATCCCCTTCGTCTGCACGGTCGCCGCGTTCGCGGCTCTTGTGGGGACCCTTGCGGGCGAGCCCTTCGACGCGAACGCGCTCTGGGCGATCTTCGCCGTGGGAATTGCGGGGGCGATTGTGGTCTTCATCGCCTCGAGAAACGACTACAAGAAAACATACGTGGCCGCCTACACCGAGTCCGAAAGCATCCGCTTGCGCCTTGCCGACCATCTGAGGAAGCTGCCCATGAGCTTCTTCAACCGCCGGGACACGACCGACGTGGCCGATCGCATCATGGGAGACGTGACGGCGCAGGAATCCATGCTGTCTTCGACGCTTCCGCAGCTCATCGCGGGAACCGTGTCGACCGCGGTCATCTGCGTGATGCTCGCCTTCTTCGATTGGAGGCTCGCCTGCTGCGCGATGGTCACGCTGCCGCTTTCGGCTGCGGTCATCGCCTTGAGCCGTCGCCGCGAGAAGCGTCTTTTCGAAAGGCAGAACCGCGTTCGCCTGGATGCGCTGGCCCGCGTGCAGGACTACCTCGAAGGCATCAAGGACATAAGGGCCTGCAGGGCGGTGGGCAAGGACTCCGCCGCCATGGAACAGGCGATGCTCGAGCTCAAGAGGGTGACGATGCGGGTCGAGCTCGCCGTCGACGTCTCCGTCTCCCTCGCGAGCGCCATCCTTCGCTCGGGAGTCGGGCTGACCGCCTGCGTCGGCGCGATGCTTCTCGCCTCCGGCGGCGTTGACTTCATGGTTCTGCTCATGTTCCTGCTCATCGTTTCGCGTGTGTACAGCCCCATTCTCGCCCTCGTGTCCCAGCTGCCCAACCTTCTCAACCTGTCGACCAAGACAGCCCGGATCAAGGCGGTCATGGACGAGCCTGAAGCAAAGGGCTCTGCCCCGGCGGATGTCTCCGGCCATAGCCTGTCTTTCCAAAACGTCCGGTTCGGGTACGGCGACGAGGAGGTCCTCCACGGCATCAGCTTCGACGCGCAGGAAGGAAAAGTCACCGCCCTTGTCGGGCCGAGCGGCTCGGGCAAGTCGACCTGCGCCCAGCTGGCGGCGAAATTCTGGGAGCCGAACAGCGGCAGGATCCTCTGCTCGGGCAAGGACATCGCCGGGTTCTCCGAGGAATCGTGGCTCGCGCACGTCTCCATAGTCTTCCAGGACGTGATCCTTTTCGACGACACGGTCGCGAACAACATCCGGATCGGTCGCGAGGGAGCTTCTGACGAAGAGGTGGCCGAAGCTGCAAGGACAGCGCACTGCCTGGAGTTCATCGAGAAGCTTCCCCAGGGGTTCGACACGATGCTGGGCGAGAACGGCGCCTCTCTCTCGGGCGGGGAGCGTCAGCGCCTCTCCATTGCGAGGGCCCTTCTGAAAGACGCGCCCGTGGTGCTCCTCGACGAGGCGACCGCCTCGCTCGACCCCGAGAACGAGACGCTTATCCAGAGAGCGGTCGGAACCCTGTGCGCAGGCAAAACGGTAGTCGTCATCGCCCATCGACTGAGAACCGTCGCCAATGCGGATAAGATCGTCGTTCTCGACGACGGGCGCGTGGCGGAGGAGGGGAGCCACAAGACGCTGCTTGCCGAAGACGGACTGTACGCGAGGCTGTGGAGGCTCCAGCAGGAAAGCTCGTCGTGGACCGCCCCCGCCGGCTGGACCGATGCCGACAATGTTCTGACGGGCAGATAAGCAGACGCGAATCATCTGAGGATTACCTCGAGGCAATCCTCGCCATCCGCACCGAGCGCGGGCGCTGCCGCAACGTCGACCTCGCGGAGCATATGGGTGTCACCAAGTCGGGCGTCACCAAGGCGCTCTCGGACCTCGGCGCTGCCGGCCTCGTCCGCATGTTCGGCCACGACGTGCGCCTTACAGATGAGGGCGAGCGCGGCGCGTCGGCGACGCTCGAACGTCATCGCTTCTTCGAGCGGCTGCCCGTCGAGTCAGGCGTGGACGTCGAGACCGCCTCGGCGGAGGCCTGCCGCATAGAGCACTGCCTGTCAGAGGACTCCTACAGACGTTTCACGGCTTATCTCGGGAGATAGACGAGCTGCCGCTCGTCTATCTCCTTGTCGCACAATCACCTCCTTCAATAGGCCGTGCCCCAACGGATGGGTACCATTTACCCGGGTGCACCTGGGGCAACGGGCCGGCAGGCCCGCGAAAGGTCGCTCGCAGAACACGCAACAGCAAACACGACAGAAGAGGCGAACGACAGATGCCGGACCCCGGACGACAGCACCGCGGAAGACAAGCATTCCGACCACAACCGAACAATTCCAGCTACTAGGCAGGCGCCCGCATGGGCGCCTTTTGCTTTTCAGGGACTTAGCCGCGAGCTAAGGCACACGGCCTATGGCCGTTTCGTGAAGGCCCGACCAGCTCGACCCACCTCGACCCGTCTCCGCTCCCGTCAGGCGCGCAAATCGCCATAAGGCGGTTCAATCGTCCGCAGACGAAAACGCACACGGGACCGCGCAGACGCATGGCGCGGAAAGATTGGAGGCAGCCATGGCGAACATGACGAAATGCGCCGCGCCCGAGGGCAACCGGAGCCGCGACGAGTGGATGACGGTAATCGAGATGCAGGAGTACATGGGGGCGAGCCGGAGCAAGGCGTACGACCTCATCTGGTCGGGAGAGATCGACTCGTACAGGCTCGGAAGGAAGCTCCTGGTTTCGAGGGCGTCAGTGGACGCCTACATCGAGTCGAGGAGCGGGAGGAGATGACGGCGGCAACCGCCCCGGGAGCCGCCCGCGGCCGGGCATGCGAGAAAGCCTCGAGACGAAAGGAGCTCGAGGACGACCATGACCAAGAGCATTAGCAGGAGCCAGGCGAGGCTCATCGCATCGACCAACGCGATATTCGGCGCCGACGAGGCGTGCGCGATGCTGCGCATCAGCCGCGACGCCATGTACCGGCTCGCCAAGGACCCCGACGACCCGTTCCCGATCCGCTACATCGGCGGCAAGACGCGCGACGGCATCGTGCTGCACGACAAGCTCGTCGCCTGGGTCGAGCGCAACAGCGTCGTCGGCTCGCCCAGAAGGGGCTAGCGCCGGTGGCGGCCACAGGCCCGAGGGGGCGCGACGGCCCCTCCCCGCGCGAGTTCACGGCGGTACGGCACTTCATGATGGCGGACCTGGGCCTCTCCGGCCTTCCCCTGCTCGTCTACGCGCGCATCTTCGGCTTCTGCGATGCCGGGTGCGGCTACTTCGAGAGCAAGGGCAACTTGGCCCGCTTCCTCAACGTGCAGGAGCGCAGCGCCCACCGCGCCATCCGCGACCTGCTCGACCGGGGCCTCATCGAGGAGTGCGGCGTGCACTCCCCGGCGCGTGGGCACGCCACCAAACGGTACCGCATCGTGCGCGAGAGGCTGCCGCCCGGAGCGCTGGCAACCCCTGACGGTTCGTCAGGGTTCCCGGCGCGAAAGGGTGACGAAATGTCAGGGTTCGCCGAGAACAAGGGTGACGAACCGTCAGGGTTGGCAGCCCGAACCCCTGACGAGATGACAGGGAAACCCCTGACGATATGCCACCCAATAAGCAAAAGGGACAACAAGGACTTCAGAAGATAAGGAAGGGGCGCCCAATGGACCGAGCGGGACTCATCACCCTGGAGCAGGCCCGGGCGGCCGGGCTCTCCTTCGACGAGCCGGAGCCGAGGGCGTGCCCGCACTGCGGCGCCGCCCTCGATCCGCTCGGCGCGGCGCTGGCGGGCAGGGTCGCCTGGGTCTCCGCCGCCCCCTGCCCGTGCGAGGGCGCAGCCAGCGAGCGGGCGGCCGAGGCGCGAAGGCGCGCGGCCCTCGCCGCCAAGGAGGAGGCGGCCCGCCGGGAGAAGGCTCTCGCGCGCGCGGGCATCCCCAGGCGCTACTGGGCCGCCGAGGCCGACCGCCCCGAGTTCGCCGAGTACATCGCCTCGTTCGCGGGCAACGGGGGCGCCGGGCTCTACATACACGGGGGCGTCGGCGCCGGCAAGACGCACGCCGCCTCCGCCATGGCCAGGCTGTTCGCCGAGGCCGGCTACGACGTCGCCTTCACGACGGCCAAGGGCATGCTCGAGCGCGTGAAGGCCACGTTCGACGAGGGCGGCACCGAGGCCGCCGTCGCGCGGTACGCCAAGTGCGACGTCCTCGTGCTCGACGACCTCGGCAAGGAGGACGCGACCGAGTGGTCCGTCGGCACCGTGTTCAGCGTGCTCGACGCGCGCTACGAGGACATGCGCCCGACCATCGTCACGTCGAACTACGCGCCCGGAGCGCTGGCGGACAGGCTCGCGAGGCGCGGCGAGCGCGTCACGGCAGAGGCCATCGCGAGCAGGATCTCCCAGACCTGCAGGCCCGTCTGCCTGGGCGGAAGGGACAGGCGCCGGCGCGGCTGACCTGTGCGCTTCCCGTGGAGGCGCGGACGGCTCGACCCAGCTCGACCCATCGCGGGCGGCCCCGGTCGCCGCCGCAATCGAAATCGCTATACACGTCTTGGGCGGCGCCGACGCGCCAGCACGCACGCCTGCTCCGACTCGCACCGTGCCCCCATCGCGAGGACGCCGCCCGCCAAGCAACAAACGAAAGGCGGAGGGCCCATGGACGGCTTCGAGAGGATATGCGGCCGCGAGCACGAAGAGCTCGTGGAGAAGTGCCAGGAGAACGGCTGGCTCAAGGTCGGCGGCTTCGACTGGCAGGACGACCCGTTCCTCGAGGAGTACCCCTACGAGTTCTCCCGCACGGACAGCGTCGACAGGCTCCGCGAGGCGCTGGGCTCGGGCAACTGGGCCATACGCCAGGGGTTCTGCTACCGCGACCTCGCGTTCATCCAGCAGGTGAACGGCGGCGACGAGTGGTGGACGCTCAAGCACGACGGCGACGCGTGGACCGGCTTCGAGAGCTGGAGCTTCGGCGCCATCGCCCAGGAGCCCGAGCGGTTCGAGCGCGCCATGCGCGACATGTGCGAGGCGACGCCGGAGCAGTGCCGCAGCGGCGAGTGGGCCCATCTGCGCGAGAAGGCTCCCGAGCCGCTGGCGCAGCGCGCCGCGTCCGCCCGCGAGGCGAGCCGCGCGCACGCCGGGCAGGAAGCCCGCGCCCCAATGGCGCGCGAGAGGGCCGTCGGGGCCGAATAGGGACGACCGGGGCGCGAAGGCGCCCCTTTTTCATCTCGACTGGAAGGGAGGCGCCAGATGGCGAGCGACTACGGGGACGAGGCGGGCGGCAAGCTGCTCGACTGGATGCTGAGGATCGGCCAGGAGGCCGGCGCCGAGGCCATGGCGCGCAGCGCGAGGGAGCTCTCGGAGCGCCTCGCGGGAATCCGCGGGACAATCTCCGGCGGGCGCGCCGAGGCCATCGCGGCCGAGGGCGCGCCGACCTACGCGAAGCTCAGCCTCGAGGAGCTCTCGGGGCTTCCCGAGTACGCGACGATCAAGGAGGTAGTCTCCGACAAGCTGCGCGCCGCGTCGGTCGAGCACCACATCATCCCCGGCGAGGGCCGCGACTGGCTGCTCTTCAAGGTGGAGGACGCCCCCGAGGTCGACGAGGCCTTCCGCCAGCTGGAGCAAGAGACGGGCAAGGCCGCCGATCGCGCAAGGGAGCGGCTCTCCGAGATAGCCGAGAGGCGCCAGGCGCCCGAGCGGCTGGCGGAGCGCGCCGAGCGGGCGCGCGAGGCGTCGAGGGCCCACAGCCAGGGCCCCGGCCGGGACCGCGGCCCGCGCCAGATCGAGGGGCCCGAGAGATGAGGTGGCAGGCGGCGGCCGCGCTGGCCGCGGCGGCGTTCGCCGCGGGAGACTTCGCGGCCGCGGCAATCGCGGCGTCGGGCGCGAACCCGATCCTCGACCCGGAGGCCGCCATGGCGGCGATCCCGGCTGCGCTCCGCGCGGGACGCGCATTCTCAACGGAGGCGCTTCCCCTGTGCGCGGGGACCGTCTGCGCGTGCGCGGCGCTTCTCGCCTGGGCACGCTCCATGGGGTCCATGGGCGCCCGGCGCGACGGCGAGGAGCACGGGAGCTCCAGGTGGGCCACGCCCAAGGACATCGCGCCCTTCGGCGACCCCAAGGACCCCGACAACAACATCATCCTCACCGACAACGCGCGCATCCGCCTCGTGAGCCGCAGGTTCGACCTCTCCACCGACACCAACGACAACGTGCTCGTGGTTGGAGGGCCCGGCACCGGCAAGACGCGCTACTACGTCAAGCCGAACCTCCTGCAGGCCAACGCCAGCTTCTTCGTGACCGACCCGAAGGGCACGCTCATCCGCGAGATGGGCGGCGCGCTGGCGGAGCTCGGCTACGAGATCCGCGCGTTCGACACCATCGACTTCACGCGCTCCATGCGCTTCAACCCCATAGCCTACATACGCGACGAGGCGGGCGTCATCCGCTTCGCCCGCGGCATCGTCGCCAACACCGAGGGCGAGGCCGACCACAAGGGCGACCCCTACTGGGAGAAGGCCGAGCGGCTGGTCTACACCGCGCTCACGGCCTACCTCGTCATGCACTGCGAGCCCGCCGACCGAAACCTCGACGGGCTGCTCACGCTGCTCTCGCTCGCCGACGCCCGCGACGACCCGGGCTACATGAGCCCGCTCGACATGGTGTTCCGCGAGCTGGAGACCGGCGAGCGCTACGTCAGGCGCGGCGGCGCCTCGGCGGAGGGCGGATCGCTGCGCGGCTTCGCCGAGGAGGACGGCGCGTGGGAGTGGGTCAAGGTCCGCGAGCCCGCGCCGCCCGACGACTTCGCGCTCGCGAGCTACCGCGAGTTCCGCGTCGCCGCCGGCGACACCATGAAGTCGATGCTCTCGAGCTGCAACGTCCGCCTGAAGCCGCTGTCCATCCGCGCCGTCCGCGACCTCACCTCCAAAGACGAGCTCGACCTCGCCCACATGGGCGACGAGGGCGCCAGGGTCGCGCTCTTCGCGTCCATGAGCGACACCGACTCGACCTTCGACTTCCTGTTCGCCCTGCTCATGGACACGGCCGTGAGCGCGCTTTGCGCCGAGGCGCTCGAGGCGCACGGCGGCTCGCTGCCCACGACGGTGCACTTCGTCTTCGACGAGTTCGCCAACATCGGGCGAATACCCGACTTCGAGCGGACCATCGCCGTCACCCGCAGCCGGAACATCGCCGTCTCGATGATCGCCCAGTCGCTCTCGCAGCTGAAGGAGACCTACGGCGACAACAACGCCGAGACCATCGTGAACGCCTGCGACACGCTGCTCTACCTGGGCGGCAAGGCGAACGAGACCAACGAGGAGATCAGCAAGATGGCCGGCAAGCAGACGGTGGCGAGCGAGACGCAGAGCGACTCGCGGGGCGCCGGCTGGACCCGGACCGTGAACCGGGGCATCTCCGAGCGCGACCTCATACAGCCCGCCGAGGTGGCGCGCATGCCACGCGAGGACGCGCTCGTGCTCGTGAACGGGTGCATGCCGCTCATGGACCGGAAGTACCGGCTCGAGCGCCACCCGCGCTCGCGCCTGCTCGAGGAGGCCGCGCGCCGCGGCCCGTTCGACTTCGCGGAGTACCGCAGGCGGAAGGACGGCGCCTCGTGACGGGGCCGCGGAGGGCGCGGGCCTCCCCCGCCGCGGGGGAGGAACGGCAAGGAACATCGTCAACCGAAAGCAAAGGAGAGCAGCATGCTCGCAAACGTCATCAAGCTCGTGTCGGGCTGCGTGACCTTCCTCGGCGGCTTCCTGGTCGTGTGGGGAGCGGTCTCGCTCGGCCTGGCCATCAGGGAGCAGCAGGGCGGCCCGCAGATCGCGACCGCCATATCCACCATCGCCGGCGGCGCGATCATCATCGCCGCGTCGGTCTACTTCGGGCAGCTGGACACGTCCTGGCTGCCGGCATAGGGGGCGTCGCGGATGGCGCTCAGGATACCGGTGCAGAAGGACATCGGCGAGTACGAGGAGAAGATCGTCGGGAAGATGAGCCTGCGCACGCTCGCATGCGTGTCGCTCGGCTTCGGCAGCGCGGTCGGGGCGGCGGCCTTCGTCCACCTGGGCCTGCGCGCAGACGTCGCGGACGCGGCCTTCCCGATCATGCTCTGCAGCATGCCGTTCTGGCTCGCCGGGTTCTGGCGGCCCTTCGGCATGCGCGCCGAGGAGCTGCTGCCGCTTTTGGCGGCCCACGAGCTCTCCCCGCAGCTGCTCGCGTACGAGCCCTGCCTCGCCGGGAGCCTCCCCGAGGGCTCGCCGCGCCCGGGCCGCCCGGGACGTCGCGCGAGGCGCAGGGCAAGGAAGAAAGGAGCCGAGCTCTATGAGCCGAGCAAGAACCAACAAGGAGAATAGGCCGAAGCGCCCGAGCACCCTCGGGCTGCTCCTCGGCGGCACGGGCGGGCGCAAGGACGCCTCGAAGGGCGCGGAGGCCGAGCGGCAGAGGCGCCGCCGGGAGCGCGACCGCTCGCGCGAGATGGCCGCCTACGTCGGCTACGACGCCATGTACAGGGACGGCATCGCCCAGGTGATGCCGGGGATGTTCAGCCAGACGGTCGAGTTCTCCGACATCAGCTACCAGTCCGCGCGCAAGGAGGCGCGCGAGACGGCCTTCACCGTGATGAGCTCGCTGTTCAACTACTTCCCGGCGGACTCCCACGTGCAGCTCCAGGTCGTGAACGCGCCCATCCCAGCCGACGAGGTCGGCCGCAAGGTCTTCTTCGAGCCCGGGGAGCGCGCCACCTCCGGGCTCGCCGAAGAGTACAACCGGATCCTCAACGACAAGATGCGCGAGGGCGTCTCGAACCTCGTGCGCCACCGCTACCTGACCTACGCCGTGGGCGCCGACGACGTCGACGCCGCGGTGCCCAAGCTCGCGCGCATCCGGGGCGACGTGGAGCAGACGCTCGCGCGCATACGCTGCTCGTCGCGCGCCCTCGACGGGGCCGAGAGGCTCGAGCTTCTGCAGGGGCAGCTGCGCCCGGGGTCTCGCTTCGAGTTCTCCTGGGACAAATTGTCCCCGACGTCGGGCGCGCGCACGAAGGACTTCGTCATGCCCTCCACGCTCGACTTCAAGCCCGAGGGCAGGTCGGACTGCTTCCGCAGCGACGGGCGCTACGGCGCGGTGCTCGCGGTGCGCAGCTTCGGGTCGGTCATCGAGGAGACCTACCTCGCCTCCATCATCGACCTGCCACTGCCGCTCAACGTGACGCTGCACGTGCAGCCCATCGCGCAGAGCGAGGCGCTCGCGCTCGTGAAGCGCCAGATCGACTGGATGGACAAGGAGATCATCGACGAGCAGATGAGCGCCGTGAAGAAGGGCTACGACTACCAGATCCTGCCGCCCGAGCTGCGCTTCTCGAAGGAGGAGGCCGAGGAGCTGCTCGACTTCCTGCGCAACAAGTCCGAGCGCCTGTTCGTCTACACGGGCCTCGTCTACACCTGGGCCGACAGCCTCGAGGAGCTCGACCGCCGCGTCCAGCAGGTGACGAGCGTCGCGCAGGGCTGCACGATCGGCCTCGAGCCGCTCCACTTCCGGCAGCGCCAGGCTCTCAACTCGGTGCTCCCGCTCGGGGACAACCACGTCACCGTGAGCCGCTACCTCACCACGGGGCAGGTGGCTATGCAGATGCCCTTCGCCAGCCAGAGCCTCGACGAGGCGGGCGGAGGCTACTACGGGCAGTCCAAGGAGAGCGGGAACCTGGTGCTGTGCGACCGCAAGCGCCTGGCGAGCCCCATGGGCTTCGTGTGCGGCAAGCCCGGCTCGGGCAAGAGCTTCTCGGTGAAGCGCGAGATAACCAACACCGTTCTCGCGCACCCCGAGGACGAGGTCGTGATCTTCGACCCGGCCGGCGAGTACGGCAACCTCGTCGGCGCGCTCGGCGGCGCGAACGTCGAGCTCGCCCCGGGATGCTCGGCGGTGCTCAACCCCCTCGACACCGCCGACGTCGCGGACCGCGCCGACGCCGCCAAGCTCGCGTACAAGACCGACGCGGTGCTCGCGCTCTCGAGCGCGCTCATGGCCGAGGGCCGCGAGGGCCTGCCGGAGCGCGACCGCTCGATCATCGCCCGCTGCGTCGGCGAGGCGTACCGGGAGTGCGCGAAGGACGGCCGCCTGCCCACGCTCGGCGACTTCCACGCGGCGCTGCTCGCTCAGCCCGAGCCCGAGGCCGCCGACATCGCGCTGCGATACGAGCGCTACGTGAAGGGCGCGTTCTCCTTCTTCAACGGCCAGAGCAACGTGGCGCTCGACAACCGCATCACCAACATCGACATGCACGGCCTCGGCCAGAACATGCGCGTGTTCGGCATGATCACGGCGCTCGAGATGGTGCGCAACCGCGTGATGGTCACGCCGCCGCGCCCCAACTACACCTGGCTCTACATCGACGAGGTGCAGAGCCTCTTCGCGCACCCGACGGTGGTCGAGTACTTCGCCCGCCTGTGGCGCGAGGGGCGCAAGTTCGGCCTCATCTGCACCGGCATCAGCCAGAACACGAGCCACATGCTGGCCAACGCCGAGGCCCGCGACATGGTGCTCAACTCCGAGTTCTTCCTGCTGCACAAGCAGTCCACCGCCGACCTCGAAGCGTGGGCGGAGATGCTCCAGCTCTCCGCCACGGAGCGCGGCTACATCGGCGACGCCGTCAAGCCCGGCGAGGGCCTGCTCATCAGCGCCGGGATCCGCGTGCCCATCACCGACGACTTCCCGAAAGGCCCGCTCTACGACCTGTGGAACACCAAGCCCGCAGAGGTCGCCGAGCGCGAGATGCGCCGGGCGGCGCGAGAGGCGGAGGAATAGGAATGGCCGGCCCGAGCGAGGGCGGCGGGATGCTCGAGGTGGTCGGGGCGCAGCGCCGCGACGTGCTCACCGCGGGCGACGTCGCGGAGACCGAGCGCGACGCCCTGGGAAACGTCTCGGAGGGCGCCGGCCCGCTCGACGAGGCGGGAGGCCCCGCCGCAACGGCGAAGGGGCGCCCTTCCAGGCCCGACGCGCCGGAAGGCGGGCTCGGGGACAAATTGTCCCAACCAGCCGGCGACCGGCGCGCGGCGGCCGCGATGCGCTCGCGCGTCGATGCGGCGAAGCTGGCGATCGCCAGGGAGGCCGTCTCCCAGCTCGACGACTCGGAGGAGCTCGAGGGCGCCTCGGGCATGTACGACGCGGGGCGTGCGGCCAAGAAGGCCGCGGGAAGGCTGCGGCAGAGGAAGGCGAAGAAAGCCGCCCGGGGCAGCCGCAAGGCGGCGACCGCCCTCGGCGCCCCAAAGGGAGGCGCGCGCGGCCCCGAGGCAGCCGGCGCGACCGCCCCGGCCAAGCACCAGGCGGCCCAGGCGGCCGCGCAGGCGTCGGGCGAGGCGGCCCGCGCCGCGGGGTCGAAGGGCGCCGCCTCCGCGATCGCGGGCGCGGTCTCGGGCGCGGCGCCCGCCCTGCTCGGGGCGGTGGCCGGCATCGTGGCCTTCGTCGCCTGCGCGCTCGCCGTCGCGCAGCTGCTGAGCGCGCTGTTCGGCTTCTGGGACGACGCGGCCTCCAAGCGGGGCCTCGAGGGGCTGCCGCCCTACATCACCTACGAGATGGTCGAGGCGGCGCTCGAGTGCCAGGAGGAGTACGGGCACCCGGCGGGCTGCACCATCGCGCAGATCATCCAGGAGTCCGGCCAGGGCGACCGCATGAGCCAGCTCGCAGAGCGCGACCACAACCTCTTCGGCATGAAGTGGTGGTCGGGCTACGCGGGCTGTCCCGAGGTGGCCGGCAAGGCGAACTGGGCCACCAGCGAGGAGTACGTGCCCGGCGAGCACACCCAGATCACGGCGAGCTTCATCCGCTTCACCGGCGACGCCGAGTGCATCCGCTTCCGCAGCAGGGTCTTCCTGCAGGCGGAGCGCTACTCGGGCAACGCCCTCATCCGCGAGGCCATCGAGAGGCACGACTCGGACAGGATGGCCGAGGGGCTCAAGGACGCCGGCTGGGCGACCGACTCGTCCTACGTCGAGTCCCTGAAGTCGATCATGGCGCAATGGGGCCTCTACAGGTTCGACTCCATGACGGTCGAGGACCTGAAGGACCCGGCCGCGAACGGGAACGCGATCGTCGAGGCGGCGTACAGCCAGCTCGGCGTGCCCTACGTGTGGGGAGGCTCGACCCCCGGCAAGGCGCTCGACTGCAGCGGGCTCACGCAGTACTGCTACGCGCAGGCGGGCATCCGCATAAGCCACTACACGGGTTCCCAGTACGAGGAGCTCAGGCGCATACCGCTCTCGGAGGCGAAGCCCGGCGACATCCTCTACCGCTCGGGCCACGTGGCCATCTACATCGGCGACGACAGGTACATACACGAGCCGCGAACGGGCGACGTGTGCCGCATAGCGAGCGGCATCGGCAGCTTCAGCTGCGCGCTCACCGCGAGATAGGAGAAACCAATGCAGGGAAAGTCAAGGGCCATGGCCGCCGTCGCGGCAGGCGCGCTCGTCGTGGCGCTCGGCGCGGGCGCGGCGCGCTGCGCCATCGCCCCGCAGGAAGGCGCGCAGGATAGTCCCCAGGAGCAAGAGCAGCCCGCGGCTGCAGGCGCCGACGCGGCAACCGGGAAGGCCGCCTCGGGCGCCGAGGCGCTCTGGAACACCGCGTGGACGGGCGCCGACGACCCGACAGCCACGCTGCGGATCGTCGAGGGCGCCATGGCGGAGAGCGCGGGCGGCACCGAGCGCGCCTGGTTCTTCTCGGCCGAGGAGCCCTCCGAGGCCGGCGGCGTGCTCAGCGTGCCCATCGAGGTCAAGGGAACCGGCGACAAGGCGGGAGGGCTCTCGCTCATCCAGGTCTCGGGCGACGGGGACGCCCGCACCCTGGCATGCGACCTTTTGACGCAGGCCTACGCGCCCCAGAAGGCGCAAGACGGGGCGTTCTCCGTGACCGGCACCGACGACCGCCTCTCCGAGGCGCTGGGCGCAGACGTCGCCGCCATCGAGGAGGCCGTCGCCGGGAAGGCGGCGGAGGTGTCCCCGCAGGCGACGGGAGCCTCCTGGGACAAGGAGGTGTGGCTCGACTACGCCGGGAACGTCGCGTCGACGACCTTCACGCTCGACGACCCCGCCTCGACGGTGGTCACCGTGGTCTCGCGCGGCGGCTCGCTGGAGGCGATGTAGCCGTGCGGGCGCTTGAATCGCGACGCCGAAGGGCGTATGCCGTCTCCGCCGCGACGGCGTTCGCCCTCTGCGCGCTCCTGCTCGTCCCCGCGCAGCCGGCATACGCCGACATCGCCGGGGACGTCAACGATTGGCTGTGCGGCCTTCTGCGCGACTGCTGCAACTGGATGTTCAAGGCGCAGACGGGCGTGCTCGGGTCGATCGGCGCGAACGGGATCCTCTCGGCCGACTTCGCGCACATGCTCACGAGCTCGAGCGACCTGACCATGCACGACGTCGCCAGGGGCGTATGGCAGGTTGCCATCCTGCCGATCGGGTGCGGGGTGCTCGGCCTGGTCTTCACCCTGAAGCTCATCGAGATCTCCCAGCGCATGGACGGCAGCCAGAGCCTTCCCGGCGTCAAGGAGGTCGTTTTCCTCCTCGTGTTCTTCGCCGTGTTCCTGTTCCTCATACAGAACAGCTTCGACCTGATGGCGTCGATCTACGAGGTCTGCGGGCTCGCCATCGACCGAGTCGAGGCGCTCTTCGGCGCCGGAGGCGCGCTCGACCTGCCCGAGGTGTCCGTCGTCACCACCGACGACGACGTCCCGTCGCTCATCGCCATGCTCGTCGTGAGCCTCATCAGCTGGGTCGTGGTGCTGGCGGCCTACGTCGTCGCCCTCGTGGTCTGCTGGGCCCGCGCGCTCCAGCTCTACATCATGGCCGCGTTCGCCCCGATCCCGCTGGCGTTCCTCGGCATGGACGCCACGCGCCAGATAGGCCTTGGCTACCTGAAGAGCTTCGGGGCGGTCTGCATCGCCGGCGTCATCATCCTCGTTCTGCTCATATCGTTCCCGCTCGTGCTCGGCGGGCTCACCGGGGCGAACCCCGGGACGGGCACCCCGGCGGACGCGGTCGCGAACGGGCTCACCTACGCGCTGCAGTACCTGGCCATGTGCGTGCTGCTCATCCTGGCGCTCGTGAAGAGCGGCTCCTGGGCGCGCGACATCGTGAGCGGCTTCTAGCGGAAAAGGGAGGAAGGGGGCGGTCGCCATGAGATAGGGGCGCCGCGCCGGGGCACGCGTCCCGGCGGAAGAAGACAAGCACAGACGAACGACGAAAAGGAGGAAAGACATGGAGGAGAGGAAGAACGTGTACCTCTCGCTGCACAAGAGCTTCGTGCGCGAGGGAATCGAGTACACCGACCGCGCGACCGGCGAGGCCAGGACCTTCAACTCGGCGACCCTTCCCAAGGGCACCGTCGTCGACGGCGTGGACGTGGGAGGCTACGAGTTCAGCCCCATGTTCGTGAACGAGAGCCGCTTCAAGGGGGCCGACTTCAGAGACATACCGCTGCTCGCGAACCGCGAGGTGTGGCTGAGGAAGACGGTGATGGGCCCGGACGGCCAGCCCGAGCTCGACGAGGGCGGCCGCGCGGTCAAGGACACCGTGAAGGTCATGCCGGTGCAGCTCAAGGAGGCCGTTGACGCAGGGCGCTCGCGCTACCTCGCGGAGCGCGCCGAGCACGCCCGCCAGGCGAGCCGCGCTGCCGAGCACGAGGCGCCCCGCGCACGGCGAAGCGTCGAGAGATAGGGAGGCGGAAAGATGAACGCAGCGAAAGACTGCACCCTGCAGGAAAAGCTCCTCCGATGCGCCATGGCGCTCATCCTGGCGGCGGGGGCGCTGCTCGCCTCCGTGGCGGCCTCGCCCGCCTACGCCGCGCCGAGCACGGTAGACGTGTCCATTGGCGGCAAGATCCCGTACGGCGGCTTCGCCACCACGTGGATGAGCGCCGACGGGAACATTGCCTACTGCGCCGAGCCCTCGTCCCCGACGCCCGCGCCGGGCTCCTACTCGACGAGCCCCGTGCCGAGCGGCGACGTGACAGCGGCGATCTGGTACTCGTTCGGCTCTCCCGGCTTCGACGCGTCGATGTTCCCGGGCAGCTGGTACGACGGCGGCGGCTGGGACGACGCGAAGTACGCCGCGGCGAGCCATGTGCTCATCGCCTACGCCTACTCTGGGTCCGAGTCGGCGGCCGTGCACGGCACGAGCGCCGAGTTCGCCTCCTGGGCGAAATCCGAGCTGATCGGCGGGACCTTCGCCAAGATGAAGGCGGGCGCCGGCAAGGTATCCGCCGGGTTCGAGGCGTTCTGCGTCAGGACCGGCGGCGGCTCCCAGACGCTCGTGAGCTTCAGCTGGTCCACGGGTGGAGTCAAGGTCGCCAAAACGGACTCCGAGGCGGGCGCGGAGCCCCAGGGCGACGCCTCGCTCGACGGCGCGAGCTTCTCCGTCGTTAACGAGACCGGCCGCTACGTGCTGGTCGGCGGCAAGTACTACGCCGACGGCGAGGTATGCGCCACGATCAAGACCGCGCCCGAGGACGGGTCGCACGTCGCCGCGACCGGCGCCGACGCGCTTCCCGCGGGCAATTACCGCATCGTCGAGTCCGGCGCACCCGAGGGCTACGACGCCAGCGACGCCGCCGTCACGTTCACCGTGAAGGCCGACGAGGTGCGCGACCTCACGGGCGACCCCGTGACCGACGAGGTCTTCCGCGGCGGCGTGCAGGTGACCAAGTCCGACAAGGAGCTGCAGGCGTCCGAGGCGCTCGCGGGCAGCGGCCACAAGGAGGCGCCTGGCGAGCACCCCGGCCTCGACGGGATCGAGTTCACCGTCACGAACCGCTCGGCGCACAAGGTCCTCGTTGACGGCGAGTGGCGCGAGCCGGGCGAGGCCGTGGCCACGCTGACCACCGCATGGAACGACGAGGCCGGCGCCTACACCGCGCAGACCGCGGCCGACGCACTGCCGTACGGAACCTACGACGTGCGGGAGACGGCGACGAACGGGAGCTACCTGCTGACCGACGGCGAGCCCCGCACCTTCGAGGTCCGCACCGGCGGAGAGATCGTGAGCGCCTCCGCGGACGGCGCCGCGCTCGAGTTCCGCGACCAGGTGGTGCGCAACGACCTCGAGCTCTCCAAGAAGAGCGAGTCCGACAACGCCGGCCTCATGGTCCCGTTCGCCATCGAGAACGCGGCCACCGGCGAGACTCACGTGCTGGTCACGGACCGCAACGGCGACGCGTCGACCGCGAGCAGCTGGAACAGGCACTCGAGGGACACCAACGCCAACGACGCCCTGCTCGGCCATGAGGGCCCGATTGCTGTCGCCGACATGGACCCGAAGGCCGGCATCTGGTTCTCGCTCGGCGAGGACGGCTCCTCGGCGCCGGTCGACGACTCGCTGGCGGCCCTGCCGTACGGCGCCTACACCATGACCGAGCTGCGCTGCGATGCCAACGAGGGCCTCGAGCTCATCACGAGGAGCTTCTGGATCGATCGCGACTCGACGGTCGCGAAGGCCGTGTGGATGGGCCTTGACGACCAGGAGGGCCCGCGCATCTCCACCACGGCAAAGGACGGGGCGGACGGCGACAAGGACGTCTCGGCCGACGCCGAGGCCAAGGTCGTCGACGCCGTCGCCTACGAGGGCCTGAAGGCCGGCGAGGAGTACGAGCTCTCGGCCACCCTCGTCGACAAGGCGACCGGCGAGCCCGTGGCCGACGCCTCGGGCATGCCCGTGGAGGCCAAGGCCGAGTTCGCCCCCGCGCTCTCGACGGGCAGCCGGGACGTCGAGATCTCCTTCGACGCGAGCCTGCTCGGCGGCCGCGACCTGGTCGTGTTCGAGAGCCTGCGCAAGGACGGAGCCGAGGTGGCGTCGCACGCGGACCTCTCCGACGAGGGCCAGACCGTCCACGTCGCCGTCGAGGTGGGCACGCAGGCGGCCGACGCCGCCGACGGCGACCAGGTCATCGAGGCCGGCAAGGCCAAGGTCATCGACACGGTTGCCTACAAGGGCCTCGTCCCCGGCGAGACCTACATCGCCGTGGGCACGCTCATGGACAAGGGCACCGGAGAGCCGTTCCTCGACAAGGACGGCAACGAGGTGACCGCGCGCACGCCCTTCGAGCCCGAGGCGCCCTCCGGCACCGTCGAGGTGACCTTCGAGTTCGGCACCGAGGGCCTGGCCGAGGGAGACGAGCTCGTCGTCTTCGAGAAGGTCCTGGACTCCGCCGGCAACGTCGTTGCGGCCCACGAGGACATCGACTCCGCCGAGCAGAGCGTCGTCGTGGACAACCCCGACACGCCCGAGGTCCCCGAGGAGCCCTACGCCAAGACCGGGGCCGACGCCCCCGACGGCACCGGCTACGCCGTGGCCGCGGGCATCGCTCTGGCAGCTGCGGCGGGCGCGGGCGGAGCGCTCGCGTACCGCAAGCGCAAGGCGGCCGCGAGCAAGGACGAGGCGGCCGAAAAGCCGGAAGAGTAGCGGCAGCGCATCGATACCGAACCGGAGGCCCTGGGCGCCCGCCCGGGGCCTCCCCTGCGAACGGGGGAGGACATGAACAAAGGGAAAGCCGCCACGGCGCTCGCCGTCGCCGTGGCGTTGCTGGCGCTGGCGGCGCTCGCCGTCCTGCCGCAGCCCGAGAGGAACCCGTACGTGGTGCACGAGGTGCCCGCTGCGGAAGAGGACGCGGCAATGGAGGCTCAAGAGACGGGAGGCGGAATCGACTGGGACGCCCTTCCCGCCTCCGTCGTCGCATGGGTGCGCGTGCCGGGCACGACCGTCGACTACCCGATCGTCCAGGGCCGGCCGGAATCGCCCGACTTCTACCTCACGCACGATGCTAACGGCGAGCGCTCCGCATGGGGCGCTCCCTACATCGACGCAGGCTGCGCGCAGGGAGCCGAAAGCCCGCTCGTCATCGTGTACGGGCACCACATGTCCGATGGCACCATGTTCGCGCCGCTCGCGCAATACTCGTCGCGCGGTTTCGCCGAGGGGCACCGCACCATCCAGGTCTTCACCCGCGAGAAGGCGATCGAGCTCGAGGTCTTCGCGGCTGACGTGGTGGACGCGAGCTCGGAGGGCAAGCGGACCGACTTCGCAGACGCGGCGGCGCTCGACTCCTACCTCGGGGACAAATTGTCCCGATGCGAGGTCGTCCTGGAAGAGCCGAAAGACGTCGCCCAAGCCTGGGCCTTCGTCACCTGCAGCTACCAGACGAGCAACTCCCGCACCGTCGTCTACGCGAAGGAGGTGGAAGCATGGGATTCGCGCCCTTCGGAATAGGGCTCCTCATGGGGCTCCTCACGCTCACGGCCTACGCCTGCTGCGCAGCCGGCGACGACGATCGGGACTGAGCACGGCGCAAACAACAAGCAGCAACCAAGCACAACGCCCAAAGCCCCTCGCAACGCGCCAACGGCCCCTGTCCGGCATGCGCCCGTCGCATACGGTGGGATAATTGCGAACGAAGCAGATTCCACGCGAGAGTTGCATCCCCTATAGAGAATCCAGCTCTCGAAACAAGGAGGAGAAGATGGGCAACGAAACAGTCGATTCGGGCCATACGAAGAATAGCGGCCTTTTAGGCAGGTTGGCAGCTGGTGTTGCAGATGCCGCGGATGCGGGTGCAAAAGCCGTGAACGCCGGCGCCGAGGCGATCAAGACCGGAGCAAAAAGGACCCACCAGGCATTCGGAGGCGAATACGGAGAAATATTCGAGGGGAACCTTGTCGCCGAGGACGGCTCGTACATCATGTCGGACCCCGCGCTCGACGAGCGAGAGTTCAACGAGATTGAAACCCTCGCGAAACGCTACGAGAAGCTCACCTCGCCCGGCGCCCTCGCGAAGGCCGGTAAGCAGATCGGCGAGGCGGTGCCCGCGCCCGTGAAGAACCTCGCCAATAAAGCTGGGAAGGCCGCGAAGGACACCCTCAACGGGTTGACCGAGCAAGAGCTTATGGCAAACGCGATCAAGGCGGCAGCGGAGGGATTCGGGGAACTCGAGAAGCAGGCGGCGAAGGCGAGCGTCAGCAGGGAGTACGTCATTTCCCGCATCAACGAGGGCAAGCAGGAGGAGAAGGTCTCCTCGCTCTCCGAGATATGCCTGCTGCGCGCCTACGACGTCGCCGCAGTGTCTGCGAACGAAAGGCTGCACCACATGGGCATAGCCCTCGCCGAAGGCGGAGGCACGGGCGCCGCGGGCTTCTGGGGCCTGCCCGCCAACCTTGCCCTTAGCATGCTCATCTACTTCAGAGCCGTCCAGTCGGTCGCCATGTTCTACGGCTACGACGTCAAGGACGACCCGTCCGAGCTCGTCGTCGCGAGCGAGGTGTTCCAGAGTGCCCTCGCTCCCAAGGCCAAAGTCGACGCCACGAGCGAGTACATCGGCAAGGTCCTCGTCTACGCGGAAGCATCCGTTGTCAAGCAGACCGCGAAGAAGGGCTGGTCGGCGATGGTCGAGCAGGGCGGCGCCGCCCTCGCGATAGCCCAGATCCGCGCGCTTGCCAACGGCGCCGCCCGCAAGGCAGTCGAGAACGGTGGCAAGAAGGCGCTCGAGGCCGGAGTCTTCAAGAAGGCGCTCACCCAGATTGGGCAGAAGATGACGCTCGAGACCGTCGGGAAGATGGTCCCCGTCATCGGCGCGGGCTTCGGGGCGCTGTTCGACACTGCGCAGATGAAGAGAATCCTAGACTTTGCGGATCTCTTCTATCACAAGCGCTTCATCATCGAGAAGGACCAGCGCGCCCGTGCCCTCATGGAGAGGAGGCCCGAGCCGCCAGCGTCCGAGGACCCCGCGTACACGGGAGAATAAACCACCCGTTTAACGAATAAGGTCTCGTGCTCGAGCACGAGACCTTATTCGCTTTCCTGCTTTCCGAGGTTGCTTCCGCACTGTTTTCGCTTCCTCTTCTCACATCACCCACTTGAACACGGCGCGGAACAGCCAGACGAAAAAGCCCAGCGTGACCTTAAGCGCCGCCATGAGGAACCTACCAAGCCTCTTCATCGACGTCACCCCAATCTTCCTTGACCTTGCGGGCGCCGTCCTCGGCGCCCTCTTCCTTCTCTTCCGCGAGCAGCCTCGCCAGCTCGTCTGGCACGCCCGGGACCTCCGCCCTCCCCAGCGCGCGCTGCAGGTCCCTTATCTGCGACTTCAACGGTTTTGAGGGAGGGCCCACGTGCTCGCGGTAGCAAGCGCAAATTGCAGCCGCATCGCACAAGTAGCCCCGTACCCGGGCGAACGCCTCGTCGCCGTCGAGCAGGACGCGGCGGGCGCGCCCGAGCTCGGCCTCCGAGGCCAGCATGAAGCGCCACCCGCGGGACCTGCGCGCCGCCGGTATGCCGTCCGCGGACGCGTCGGCGCGCCAGTCGTCTCGCACCTGGTGCCAGTTCGCCGTGAGCCAGAGCCCCTTCTCGGGCTCCTCGCGCATCTCGAGCTCGAACTCCGTGAGCATGTTCGCGCCGGAGAACGGCGATCCCTCCGTGAACGAGAGCGTGTCGAACAGCGTCGTCCTGCCGCCCTCGTACTCTATCCTCACCATCATCTCCGGCCCCTCTCCCTGCGCTGGTCCTGCTGGGCCCGCTGCCGCTCGGCGGCGAGTATGCGCTGTTGCTCGTCTTCTCGGCGGCCCTCGCGTGAGTTGACATCATTCCCGTAGCGCCCTTCGCCGTCCCCGTAGCGGGTCTTGAGGGGCATGAGCCCGTTCTCCGCCATGTAGGCGCGCGCGGCCTCGAGGCGGCGGTACCCCTCGCCGCCCGCCTGGCCGCGGCGCTCGAGCGTCGCCATCCTGAGCCCGAACTCCTCGATGGACTCGACGTCGAACTTCGCGCAGGTCTCGAGCGCCGAGGAGAGCCTGCTCAGCTCCGAGAGGTCGTTGAGCTCGAGGGCCCGCTCGGCGGCCTCGCGGATGCGCGCGGTGCTCGCGTCCGTGGGGCGGTAGGCGCCCTCGCGCTCGAAGCGCCGGCGAAGCATCTCCTTGCCGTAGACGAACCCCAGCCGCTCGCCGCTGACCTTCTTGGACGGCTCATCTGCCAGGCTGAACACCCAGTCGTCCCGCCGCGCCTTGGCCGAGTTGTCGGCGACGTGCACGCCCAGGGCGTCGAGGATGCCGAGGAACTCCGCCTCGTCGCGCGCCGTGGTCTTGGCGAGCGCGACGCGGGCGCGGATGTCGCCGACCCACGAGTAGCCGCCAGAGCGCATGATCTCCTTCTCGGCCCGGCCCAGGTAGACGCTCCTGCGGCTCCTGGGCCCGCCCGCACCGGCATGCCCGCGCGCCCTCGAGGGAGATTCGGGCGACCGGTCGTTGGAGAGCCCGGACAGCCCGCACTCGCGCGCCATGTCCTGCAGGTCTCGGTTGAGGTCCTCGGGGTGCCGGGTCTGCATGCGGTAGCCGGTGCGGAGGTTCGCGTTGTTCACGACGATGTGCGCGTGCGGTATGCCGCGGGCGTTGTCGTCGTGGTAGACGATGGCGATCTCGTGGGCGCCGAAGTGCTTGAGCGCCCACGAGCACGCGAGCTCTCGCAGCGCAGCCAGGTCGATGTCGTCGCCAGGGTCCGGCGAGAGCACGAAGTGCTTGAACGTGCGCGCGGGCTTTCCCCTCCAGGGTGCGTCCGTGCCGAACGCGGCGCGCGTGGCGTCCATCTCGGCGTCCCAGGCGCAGGTTTCTTTGGTGCCGTCTCCCAGCGCGCCGGCGTCGCGCTCGTCGTAGCTCAGATTGAACAGGTCTCGCGCCAGGGCGCGGCCTCCCTTCTCGAGGTAGCGGCGGATGCCGCCCGTCGAGCCGTGGCCGCTTATCGGCTTCAGGATCGGCATGGCGATCCCTCCACGAGCGAGCCGGCCCCGATGCGCCCGAGCTCGGCCGCCATCTCTCGGGCCGCACCGTTCACGTCGGCGAGCTCCCGCTCGATCGTCGGGACGCTCTCCGCGACGAGGTCGCGGTCGACGTGCCCGTGGCGGGCGTGGAAGTTGATGAGGTTCATCGCGTGCACGGCCTGATTGTAGTGGTAGCCCCACTTCGTGAGCTCCCGCGACATCGCCCACAGGGCCCTGCGGTCCACGAGTATGCGGTGCTCGTCTCCCGCGTTGGCCTCCGTCGACAGCGGTATGCGCACGAGGTAGCGCAGGTACTCCGACTTGCTGAGCCCGGCGCGCTCGCACCGCTCGCAGAGCGCGTCGTAGTCGCCGCCCTCCATGCGGAACGTGACGCGGCGCTCCTTGCCTTTGACGGCGCCGGCTTCCTCTTCCATGGCGGATTCCTTTCCTCGGGCCCGCCGTGCGGCGGGCGCGTCTCCCTAGGGGCGCGGGGGATCCCCCGCAGGCGGCGGCCCGGCTCGGGCGCCGCCTCTGGGACCGGGCCTCGCGCAAGCGGGCTCCCAAACGGCCCGCGGCATGACGGGTCCGAGGCCGCCCGGTCCCCAAGTGCTATGGACGTCCGACCGAAGTGTCGGACGCCATAGGCTACTTGCTGGATTTCGAGTGTGAGGCCCTCATATGGCGCTTTCGGGCATCGGTGCCCGCCTCCGCGTAGGGCGCCGTCATGAGAGCCATCTCGCGCAGCAGCGAGAGGTCGGCCGCGCTCGGGCTCTCGGGCGGGCTCTCGAGGAAGTCGGCCACGAGCCTCGCTGCCTTGGAGATACGCCCATCGGGGCCGGCCTGCGTCTTGCCCTCGCTCCTCACGTAGTCGGAGAGCTCTCGCTTGGTGCGCCGCCAGGGCTCCATTGCGGCGTGCATCTCCGCCTGGCGCTCCTTCGGCATGTCCGCGAGCGAGCGCACCGCCTCGGCGCTGAGGTTGCCGCGGTCGGCCTCGGCGGCCCACTCGGGCGAGAGGTCCTCCGCGATTCGGCGGGCCAGTCTCTCCTCGCGCGCGATGGTCTTGCCGGAGACCTTGCGGCCCGTCTGCCGCTCGATGATGGCGGCCTTCACGTCGTCGACGCGCATGCCGAAAAGCGAGGGGTCCTCGGAGCGCAGGCGCACGGCGTCGCCCCTGAGCGCCTCGGTCGCGGCGGCGCGCTCGGTCACGGTGAGCGCGCGGGTGAAGTAGTTCGCGGCGTGGAGCAGCGTCACCGCCCGCTCGTCGTCGATGCCCTCTATCACGCGGCAGGGCATCCTCTCGTAGGCGGGGTCGTCTTTCGAGAGCAGCGCGTAGGCGGCCTTGCGCCGGTGCCCGGAGACCATCTGCCACGAGCCGTCGCCGACCTTTCGCACGAGCGGCAGGTCGGTGAGGCCGTCCTCGCGTATGGACTCGGCGAGCTCGGCTATGCCAGCCGGGTCCATGGAGTACGCGGCGTTCGCCGGGTGGTCGGCGATGTCGGCCACCGCGATCTCGGACACCGGGTAGCGCCCGCGGGTGCGTGACGCGCCGTCGAGCAGCCCCGTGATGGTGAAGCCCGCGGCCACCTGGCTAGGCGAGCTCACGGGACACCTCGTCGGCGAGAGCCTCGTAGTCGCGCGCGGGGCGGCTCCCCGGCTCGAAGGCGGCCACCGGCTTCCACTGCCAGCTGCCCTCGCAGACCTTGCTGCTCGCGTGGATTACCGTCTCGAACTGCTCGCCCGGGAAGAATCCGTCGAGCACGGCCGCACCTGTGGCCTCGGCGTTGGTCATGCGGCCGGGAACGCAGGTGCGCAGTATCTTCCAGCGGGGCGTGGGCATGCGCAGCGCGTCGGCGATGGAGCGCGTCGCCTCGACGGTGAGCGCCGTGCCGCGCATCACGGTGGAGTCGAGCTTCACGGGGATGACGACCATGCCGCCCTCCGCGGCGGCGAGGTAGGCGTTGAAGGCGAGCCTGCGCATCACGGGGCTGCAGTCGATGAGGCAGACGTCGTAGGAGCCCGAGGCGTCGTCGAGGGCGAACTTGAGGCGCTGCTCGCGCAGGAGCATCTCGTTCTGGTCGACGAGGTCGATGGTCGAGGCCACCACGTCGAGGCTCTCCGCCGCGGCGTAGGCGACCTCCTCCACGGGGGCGCCGCCGTAGAGCAGCTCGACCGAGGTGCGCCGCTCGGAGGCGGCCCGGTCGTAGAGGCCGAAGAAGTCTGTGGCAGACGCCTGCGGGTCGAGGTCGACGAGCAGGGTCCGAAGGCCCCGGGCGGCGAAGATGGCCGCCAGGTTCACGGCGGTCGTCGTCTTGCCGACGCCGCCCTTGTAGTTGGAAATGGCTATCGTGCGCATGGGTTGCGTCCTCTCTAGCGTGGGGCGCGCCTCGCCGCATTCGGTCCGGCGCGCCCCGAGTCTCGGAGCGTCGGGACAAAACCGTACGGATTTGTCCGACAAGCGGAGTGTACCACGAAAACGTACGGATATGTACGCTTTCGTGGTACAGGGGCCGAGTTTCAGGGGAAAGCCCGGCCCCAAGAGCCCGGGGCCGGGCGCGCTGCCTAGGAGAGCGGCTCCATCTCGCCGAAGCAGTTGATGTGGTGGCGAAGGAGCGCTCGGTTCTCCTTGACGACCATCATCGCCACCTCGTCGAAGCGGACCGGGGTGTCTGCGTAGTCGTCGCTGTTCCCCGCGAGCCACGTCGCCGCCAGCGCCTCGCGCAGTCCGCGCGCCCTGTGGGCCTCGGGGAAGCCGTCCGTCCCGATCCGGACCGTGGCGTCGACGAAGACCAGGGTCCCGTCCTCATCCACCGCCACGAGGTCAATCCCGCCGATGCCCTCGGGCCCCTGCCAGGCCTCGTCGACGATCTCGTAGCCCTTGCGCTCGAGGAAGGCCTTGACCGCGCCCATCGCCTTTTCTTTCATGTCGTTCATGTCTTGCTCCTTAGACTCGGAGGCCCGCCCCTGTGGCGTGCCTTGCGTCGCGTGAGTCGCATGCAGCGCGGGCGTGCCGGCAAGGGAGGAAGCGAAGTCGGACGTGGTTATAGAAATCTCCCGACGTCAGTTTTTCGCGTTGTTCGCGCGCGCAGCGCATGGGGCGAAGAACCTGAAAAAGTGTCGCGGCCCTTGCAGGCCGCCCGCCGGCGTGCGACCCTGCGCGTCCAAGGAGCGCCGGGGCGGGTTTCGGGTCTGAGGGGCGGAGGCGTGCGGCATGGAATCCGGCGTGGGCGCCGAGACCCTCCGGGCATGGGATGCGACCCGTCGGCGGTTGCTGGGATACCGCGGGACTTGGCGACAACGTCGCGGCGGGGACGGAGGCGGCTTCCCGAGTCGTGGTGTTGCGGTATGAGTCGGGACGGACGGCTTTCCTGTGCCGCTTGCGGCCGATGTGCGCACGGGATCGCTGGCGGTGAGGCTTTTCGTTGCGCGGAACGGCTACGGTGCTGCGCGACACGTCCGTTGAGAGAAGGAGGCAAGCAGATGTTGGGCTACGAAGAGAAGGTGGAGCGCCTCGAACTGCTCGACGCGGTGGCGGATGCCGGGAGGTTGGCGAGGGGCCTGGACCAGCTGCTCGAGTCCCTGGCGCACGCCGATCAGCTGGACCCGCTCGACGTCGAGGGGATCTTGGCCCTGAGGTCGATAAGCGAGAGATGCGTCGGTCGCATCGAGGACGCCACGCACATCCTGGAGGCGCAGAACGAGATGCTCTATGCCGAGGAACGGACCGTTTAGCTTTCTTTCTCGGAAGATTAACTATTTGCTTTGCGAGCAATACCCTAGAGAATCGCAGTTCTCGGTCGGCGTTTAGACGAGCGTTAGCCGCGTCCCATTCCAAAGATACTTGCATTGCCGGCATTGTCGTTAGTTTCGACCTCAGTCGCCATCGCCGGGAACGATTCTTCCTGAGACACATCGACTGCTAGTGCCTCAACAGGCTCACCGAGCGCCAGGAAGAACCTCATCACAAGCTCGATCCTCTGTTGCAGGAACCCGCTCAGTTCGCCGTAGGAGGCCGCCAGCCGTACTTCCTTGGCCAACTCCGCCATCGAGTCCCTCAGCGCCTTCTGCACGCTCACGGAGGGCCTCACCTCAACCTGGTTATCGGTGAGCTTGGCAATGATGTAGTCCTGCCTGTTCATGCCGCTCCAAGCGGCCATCTCGCATATGAGCTTGTGCTCTTCGGGCGTGCAGCGGAACGCCATCGTCTTGCTGCGCTTGCGGGCGCTGTTCTCGCACGGCATCTTGCTCACCCCTTCGCTCTGTCGAGCGCGGCGGCCATCTCGTCCTGCTTCGTGGGGAACAGGTGCGCGTATCGGTAGGTGATGTCCACCGCCTCGTGGCCCATGCGCTCGGCGATGGCAAGCGTGGAGAAGCCCATCTCGATTAACAGGCTCACGTGGCTGTGGCGTATGTCGTGTATGCGGATGCGCTTCACGCCCGACGCTTTGCACCCGCGCTCCATCTCGTGGGCCAGGAAGTGCTTGGTCACGGCGAACAGGCGCTCGTCGGGGGCGACGTCGTCGCGCATCTCGATGAAGTCCGCCATCTCGTCGCGCAGGAAGGCGGGCATGACGATCGTGCGCACCGACTTGGGCGTCTTGGGGTCGGTCACGGTGTCCACGCCGCGGAGGCTCTGGTACGACTTGTTGATGCGCAGCCGCGAGCTCTCCAGCATGAAGTCGGACGGCGTGAGCGCCAGGAGCTCGCCGCAGCGGATGCCCGTCCAGTAGAGCAGCTCGAAGGCGTGGAACGACAGCGGCTTGTCCATGACGGCCTCGCTGAACCTCAGGTACTCGTCCTTGGTCCAGAACTGCATCTCGCCGCCCTTCTTCGAGCCTATCTTGTCGACCCTGCGCACCGGGTTGTCGGTGAGGCCGTAGTAGCGCTCGGCGTGGTTGAAGATGGCGTTGAGCTGGTTGTTCACCGTGCGCAGGTACGTCGGCGACCAGGGCTTCCCGTCGGCGTCCCGGTGATCGGTGAGCTCGTTTTGCCACCTGATGACGTCGATCGGCCTCACGTCGCACATGCGCATGTCCCCGAAGAACGGCACGAGCTTTTCGTTGATGATGTACTCCTTGGTGATCCAGGTGTGCTCGCGTATGCGGGGCTTCACCTCGGAAGCGTACACCTCGACGAACTCGGAGAACGTCATGTCCATGGCCCCGCCGTTAAGGCTCTTGAACTGGCCCTCCCATACGGCGGCCTCCATCTCGGAGGAAAAGCCGCGCTTCGTCTTGTGGCGCTTCGAGCCCCGGGCGTCGCGGTAGTAGCACTGCACGTAGAACGTGCCGTTGTTGTCATCCTTGTACACGGGCATGTCAGTCCACCTCCGGGAAGTACAGGGCGTCGAAGACGTCGCTCCGAACGCGCCCGCGGATCACCACGCGCCCGCGCGCCTCCTGCTCGGCGTTTATCCTCCTGATCACCTCGTAGGCGCTGCCTTTCTTGATCCTCAGCACCTCCGCGACCTCGTCGGCGTCCAGCATGTGCGGCCTCGGCGTCTTCGCCACCTTCTCGTCCATGGCTCCTCCCATCAATAGCGTACGGATACGTACGGTTTACAGATTGAGAGTAAACGTACATATCTGTACTGTCAATAGAATTGCGTACATTTACGTACGCTGATAAGATGTGCTGGTACGTAATTCCAGGAGGAGGGCGCATGTCCGTAGGCGAGAACATAAGGCGGTACCGCAAGTCGCGCGGCATGACGCAGGCGCAGCTGGCCGAGGCCGTCGGCCTGACCGAGGGGGCCGTGCGCCACTACGAGAGCGGCATCCGAGCCGTGAAGCCCGAGCTGCTCGAGTCCATCTCCGCCACGCTCGGCGTGTCCGTGAACGCCCTCAAGGACTACGGCGTCGAGACCGCGGGCGACCTCATGTCGCTGCTCGTGCGGCTCGAGGACTCCTTCGGCATCGTTCCCTCCGCCGACGGCACGGGCCTCTCCCTTGACCCCAAGGCTCCGCACGCGCCCAAAGCCGCGACGGCGATCGAGCTGTGGGCAGAGAAGCGCGCGCAGCTCGAGAACGGCGAGATCGACGCCGACGAGTACGAGGACTGGAAAGCCTCGCTGTAGCGGCTCCCCGCATTTCGCGATCAACGCAACCGAATCAGGACGCCAAGCCAGGCGGTGAGCGCCGCTCACGCCTGCGTATGTTGAGTTTTTACTCCCCATTGCGTGCCAAGTCATTTCCGGCATGTCCGGGGAGTAAACGACGCGGTGGCTTACATGGCGGCACACGGCAGTACGCAGCGGCATTTCCCCTGATTACTCCCGCTTTCCTTGAGACGGCGAGATTGTTTACTCCCCATTAACCACCTGGGGAAACGCTATACGGAGACCCCCAAAAAGCCCATTGAGTTCGATTTGAGTTTCACGGGCCCCGAAATGGCCCCGTTCCGCCCTCGGGGACAAAAACCGCGCGTTTACTCACTCATGATGAACCCTTACTCCCATTCCTCCGAATACCGCCCTGTACTTTGCCGTCTTGAAACACGGGGAGTAAATAGCGAAATCGCAGGTGAAAGGAAGTAAAACGACAAAGAAAAAGCCTCCGTCCCAGAACGGGAACGGAGGCTAGGAAACCGTTTTTACTCACCGCCGTCGCTGGTGGCTTTGCAATGACTCTCGTACGAAACGAAACTCAGCGGCACACTGCGGTACTCAATAGTGCAGGTCAGAACCCTGTCAGCCTACTCCCACTCGATCGTCGCGGGCGGCTTGCTCGTAATGTCGTACGCCACGCGGTTCACGCCGGGGACCTCGGCCACGATGCGGCCGGAGATGCGCGCGAGCACCTCGTAGGGCAGGCGCGCCCAGTCGGCGGTCATAGCGTCGCTCGACTCCACGGCGCGCAGGATCACGGGACGCGCGTAGGTGCGCTCGTCGCCCATCACGCCCACGCTCTTGATGTCGGGCAGCACGCAGAAGTACTGCCAGCAGGAATGCTCGCTGTTGCGCTCGCCGGTCTGCTCGAAGAGACGCTGGTTGTACGCATCCAGTTCCTCACGCACAATCGCGTCGGCGTTCTTCAAGATCTCTAGCTTCTCCGGGCTCACCGCACCGATGATGCGAATTGCCAAACCCGGGCCCGGGAACGGCTGACGGTACACGATGTGCTCGGGCAGCCCCAGCGCCAGACCCAGCTCGCGTACCTCGTCCTTAAAGAAGTGATCGAGCGGCTCGATCAGGTCGAAATGCACGCCCTCGGGGAACGGGATCAGATTGTGATGGCTCTTGATGGTTGCCGTCTTGCCGCCCGTCTTACGCGCGCCGCTCTCGATGATGTCGGGGTAGATCGTCCCCTGCGCCAGGTACTTCACCGGGCGGCCATCGGACTCCAGATCCTTTGCAACCGCGAAGAACTCATTCCAGAACTGCGTGCCGATGATGCGGCGCTTGGCCTCCGGATCGGTCACGCCGTCGAGCAGCTTGGCATAGCGTGCTTCAGCATGCACATGCACGAAGTCGACGTCGAACTGCTTGGTGAAGACCTCCTCCACCTGCTCGGGCTCGCCCTTGCGCAGCAGCCCGTGGTTGATGAACACGCAGGTCATCTGCCGCCCCACGGCACGTGCGCCCAGGGCTGCCACCACGGAGGAGTCCACACCACCGGAAAGCGCCAAAATCACGCGGTCCTCGCCCACGGCCGCACGGAACTCGCTCGTCATGGTCTCAACCAGGTTGTCCATGGTCCAGGTGGCCTCAAGGCCGCAGATGTCGAACAGGAAGTTATGCAGAAGCTGCTGCCCGTACTCGGTATGCTTGACCTCGGGATGGAACTGCGTGGTGTAGATGCGGCGCTCGGCGTTTTCCATCGCCGCCACCGGGCACACGTCGGTTGCCGCCGTCACCTCAAAACCCTCGGGCACCGCACTCACGGCGTCGCGATGGCTCATCCACACGGTCTGCTCGATCGGCGTCGCGTTGAACAGCGCGCTCTCGCGGTCGCGCGTGATGGCGGCAGGGCCATACTCGCCGATCTCGGAGTGCCCCACCTCGCCGCCGAGCGTCACGGCCGTGATCTGATGACCGTAGCAGAATCCCAGGATCGGCAAGCCGAGCTCATAGATAGCGGGGTCGATCGTGGGGGCATCCTCGGCATACACGCTCGCCGGGCCGCCTGACAGGATCAGCGCAGCCGGCGCCATCTCGCGAACCTCGTCGGCAGAGATATCACACGGCACGATCTCCGAGTACACATGCAGGTCACGCACGCGACGCGCGATGAGTTGCGCGTACTGAGCGCCGAAATCGAATACCAGGACCTTCTGATCAGCCTGGTTGCATCCGCCTTGCGACATATGTCTCCCCTCGTCGTTCACCGGAAAGCCCGGCACGTGGCACCCCCGCGGGCGCGCTCATTTGCATCGTTCGCATACATCATACATGCCCGCACGCACCCCTTCCCCTGCACCCAGCGCGCGCACAGGAATACCGCGCCGCGTCCCAGCCCCTCGCACGCGCATATGTGCACAGGCGCAACCAACCGCCCACCGTGCGCAAAATCCATCCAAGCCAACACGCGGCCTTGGCATACAATATGCGCGTCGAGAGAACGGACGCCCATGAAGAACATCCTGCTCATAGCCACCGGCGGAACCATCGCCTCCGCAGAAGACGGCAACGGCCTGTCCCCCGCCCTCACCGGCGAGGAGCTCGCGCGCAGCGTCCCGCAGATCCACGGCCTCTGCCACCTCGACGTGGTGCAGCCCATGAACATCGACAGCACCAACATGCGACCCGCCGACTGGCTTCGCATCGCCCAGCTTATCCAAACGCACTACGACGCGCACGACGCCTTCATCATTCTGCATGGCACCGATACCATGTCCTACACGGCAGCCGCCCTCTCCTACCTCATCCAGGACAGCCCCAAGCCCATCGTCCTCACTGGATCCCAGCAGCCCATGGGCCATCCCTTCACCGACGCCAAGCTCAACATCTACCAAAGCCTGCTGTATGCGCTCGACGACCGCTCGCACGACGTCGCCATCGTCTTCAGCGGCAAGGCGATCGCCGGCACCCGGGCGCGCAAGCAGCGCACCATGAGCTTCAACGCGTTCACCAGCGTCAACTATCCTGCACTTGCCTACCTCCGCCAGAATCGCATCATCCGCGGCGAGATGACTGAACTGCACGGAGCCACCACGGTGCAGCCGCAAGGAAACGATGCTGAACTCCATACCTCCGAGCCCCATTGCCCGCACTTCTACACCTCCCTCAACGAACGCGTCTGCACGCTCAAGCTCACTCCGGGCCTCACCCCGCGAGTGTTCGACCTCATGCGCCCCGACTACGACGGCATCATTCTCGAAACGTTCGGCATGGGCGGCGTGCCGGAATACGGCAGCGAGGATGCCTCGTTCAAGCACGCCATCTTCGACTGGGTCGATTCGGGCCGGACGATCGTCATGACCACACAGGTGCCGGAAGAAGGCCTTGACCTCGGTGTTTATGAAGTGGGACGCGCCTACGCAAACCACCCGGGTATTCTCAAGGGCGGTGATATGACCATCGAGGCGCTGGTCGCCAAGACCATGTGGGTTCTCGGGCAAACCCGCGACACCGAATCGATGCGCGAGCTCTTCTACCGAACCGTCAATCACGACCGCGTCGATCGCGCCTAGCACGACCTTCCGAATCGCCGCCGCTGCCCCCTGCGCACTTTGACCCAACAGCTTGAACGCGAGTCGAACCGCAAGGACTCCATGCCCGGGCGGCGGCTTACCCTCATTTCTTATCATGCATCGCCTGACCGTCCTTTCTGTGATTACCTGCTTATCTTATCCAGTAAACCCATATATATCTGTTTTTCTCACCTGCGTAGCATGGTGAAGTTCCTATGATTCTCCCGGAGGTGTAAAGTTCAATTTACACCGCAGCGCACCGTCCTCCTCAAGATGTAAATCGCCCTTTACGACTGAGAGAAAGGCACGTTGAGTCACTCATGGCTATCACTATTCAACAGACGCTCGGCGAGCGGATTCGGGCGCAGCGCGCAAAGACCGGACTCTCCAAGGTCGACTTCTCCCTGCAGCTGGGCATCAGCCGCGTTTCCCTCGATCTCATCGAATCCGGCCGCGCCAACCTCAAGCTCAGCACACTCAACCAACTCGCATCAAACCTTGGTGTTGAGCCTTGGGAGCTCATTATGCCTCTCGACGCGAAATGCGGCATGAATCGCAAAGCGCAATAGGCACAAACCGCGGGCGGCAAGCCCGTCGCATGCTGTGAGCCTGCCGTCCGCAGCACGCAGCCCTGCTGAATGTCACACCCCGCGCATCCGATTACCGTGACGTCATCGCTCGCCTCCTGCAACCCTGAGCGAGTAAGTTGGCATGCATGGCTTACCGGCAAATAGCGTCCTCCCTGATCGCATACCCCACGTGCAAGCGCTTGAAGAGTCGACGCACACGGCGAAAGCACTCGTGACCCGTATACTCCAGGCGCAGCACCATCGGCAGCTGATGAGGTCTCTCCAGACGGAAGAATCCGAGCAGACTCTGCATGCCAGCGGCATCCACAGCCGCCTCGATCCGGTGCGGCGTGTGCTCGAAGCACCAATCGGTGAGCGGACCATCGCTTTCCTGCACCACCGACAAACCTCCCTCCGGCGTTACCATGCAGCCAACACGCAGCTTTTCCTCGCCCGCCGCATCCTCAAACAACACTGCTCCGCATTCAAACACATCACGCATTGCTCCTCCTGTTCCACCGCACACCTTTATTGCACTCAGTGTAACAAGAATAAGAACGTCTGTTCGTGAGAACTTATGTCCGTTTTTTATGGAGGCAGACGGGGAATGTCCGCGCGATGTGGTAGTGGCAGCAATTCCCGGCACCCATGCTCAAACCGGAACTCCCAATACCCCAAAACAGAGATCAGTTCGACCCTTCTTGGCAAGCCGCTACGCCTTTCGCGCAGCTTGCTAAAACCGCATCTCCTAACGGCGCCGCCCCGTCTAACGCAGGCTTAAGCCGCCCGCGCGTGAAAGCAAGACCCCGATAAGTGGTCTGGTTTTCCGAAAAGCACAGGGCAGCCAGCCGCAAATGGGCTGGAACAGCCCCAGCCTCAAACTACGAAAACCGCAATCTATCTGCAGTGGTAACCTTGTTGGGCGGAACCAGACCATGCATAAACGCCACGATATTGTCGACAGCCATGTCGCCCATGCGCAAATTTGCCTCGGTAGTAGCCGATCCAATGTGGGGCGTTACGAGAACGTTGGGCATCTCCAGCATGGGATGCTTCGAAGGTCGCTCGAAATCGAACACATCCGTGGCATACCCTCCCAAATGGCCGGATGCGAGCGATTTCTCCAGCGCCGCCGTGCGGACAATGCCCGCTCGTGCCGTGTTGACCAACAATGAGCCCTGCTTCATACGCCGCAGTTCACGGGCTCCTATCAGATTAAGCGTCGCAGAGGTAAGGGGGACGTGGATCGTCACAATATCCGATGCGGCGAGAAGGTCGTTCAGGCTGGTATACAGTAAGCCAAACTTGCCAGCCTCATCTCGTTGGACAATATCGTTACCCAAGATATCCATGCCGAACCCCATCGCACGGCTTGCCACCGCAAGACCAATGTTGCCCACCCCGATAATCCCAATCGTCTTACCGAAGAGGCTGCGGCCCGGTATCTTATTCCAAACACCGCCCTTGAGTTCGTTGATGCTCTGCGTGAGCTTGCGTGCCAAATCAAGAATCAAGGCGAACGTCAGGTCGGCAGTCTCCTCCTTATTGGCGCCCGGTGTGTTGGCAACCGTGATATCATGCGCTTCGCATGTCGGAAAGTCGATATTGTCCAGTCCCCCACCATGGCGAACAATAAACTTTAGCTTGGGCAGCTTGGCAATTGCGGCAGCGGTCAGTTCATCATTACCCAAAATGAGCACATCCGCCCCATCGGCATGCTTCACTATTTCCGCAGGGGTCATGGGACGCCCAAGCGGATTTAGCCGAACTTCGCATCCCGCCTCTCTCAAACGAGAAACAGGACGCTCGTTAAACACGCCGAACGTCACGGAACACGATGCAACGACAAGGCCTCTGGGCACGCTCAAAGCCTCCTACCGAGATGTCTCGAACAAAGCCGAAAGGTAACGCGCCACTCCCGACTCATCGCAAGAACTCGTTAGATGATCGGCGGCTTCCCTACAGGAAGAAACCGCGTTCGCCATAGCGACACCATCGCCAGCAGCGCGCAGCATGGTAATATCATTTTCATTGTCCCCGAATGACACAACATCCGATCGCCCAACATGCAATAATCCACAAAGCCAATTAAGCGCCGCGCCCTTGCTCGCACGAGCATCGGTCACCTCAACATTGCATTTCAATGATGTTGTTCTGGCCAGTCCCGGCAAATCATCGACCGCACGCCACACTTCGTCACGCTCCGCGAACGTATGGAAAAACAAGTTGAGACGGCACACCGGCCCGACACGCTGCAACAGTTCCCCCGGTTCGCCATCGTAGATAGTGCGGCCAGCACGGATAAATGCCCTAGTCGGTCCATTCAAGTCAACTGTATCTATGTATCCAAACCTGCTCTGCTGCGTGTATACACGCGAGTCGGCAAATATATCGAATGTAACCGGCAAGTGACAAACACGTTTGTACAGGTCGAGCACAATGCGTTTGTCGATGGTGGTCTTCTGGATGATTTCCCGCGTGCAGGCATCGAATATCAGAGCGCCGTTGCAGCAGACCGCATGGCTCACCGACGGATGCGCCAGGATCTCTTGCGGAATATCGGCGATATTGCGCCCGGTGCACGGGACAAACAGGACGCCACGCTCACGCATGGCGTCCATAATCCGCGCGTTTTCGGTCGTAATGGTTTTCTCGGATGTTAAGAACGTTCCGTCCAAATCGGAGAAAACCAGCTTAACCATAACGCTTCCCTTCAAGCCTACTGAACAACAGCGCCCGTTTTTGCCGAGCCGACCGACGCAGCATACCGCGCCAACAGCCTGCCGCCATTATCGTGCACCACGGGCTTCCATGCCTGCCCTCGACGTGCAAGCTCCTCGTCCTCAACCGCGACCTCGATAAGATTGCGCGTCAAATCGATGGTGATGATGTCGCCGTTTTCAACCAAGGCGATGGGAGCACCCTCATACGCCTCCGGGCACAGATAGCCAACCGAGAGACCACCCGAGGCGCCAGAGAAACGGCCGTCGGTGATCACCGCTGAATCGGGAATGCCCTTCATGATCTCGGTAACGCGGTGAAGCTCCTTCATGCCCGGGCCGCCCTTAGGGCCCTCGTAGCGAATAACTACGCCCGTACCGGGCTTGATGGCACCTTCGTTATAGGCGGAAAACGCCTCCTCCTCCGAGTTGAAGACCATCGCAGCGCCAGACCAGACATGCTGGTCGACAGGGACGGCGCTCGTCTTTACCAATGCGCCTTCGGGAGCAAGGTTGCCATACAGCACCTGAATACCGTTGGCGATGGAGGCAGGGTCATCCTGTGTACGGATGACCAGCCGATCAATCTCAATCGGCTCGGCAAGGTTCTCCCCCATGGTCTTTCCCGTGACGGTTTGAACATCCGTGTCGAGACACGGCTCGATAGTTTTGAGCACCGCGGGCACGCCTCCTGCTTTATACAGGTTGATGCACGAAATATCGCCGTTGGGAACAACATTGCACACGACGGGCGTCTGAGACGTCACCTCGGCAACCTGCGACCAGGTACAGCTCAGGCCCAGCTCATCGGCAAGCGCAGGGAGATGGATGAGGGCGTTGAGCGAGCCGCCGATGGAAGCCAGCAGCTTTACCGCGTTGTCAAGTGCACCCTGCGTCATGATATCGCGAGGCTTGACGTCGCGGCGTACCATGTCCACCACCGCAACCCCCGTGCGCCGTGCGGAAAAACGGCGCTGACTGGTGGAAGAAGGCCATAGCGCACCCTGCGGGAGCATCATGCCCAAGCCCTCGGCCAAACAGCCCATGGTATTTGCCGTGCCCAAGAACGGACACACGCCTGGACCGGTGTAATACTTAAGCGTCCCCTCAATGACCTCTCGCTCAGTTGCCTCTCCCGCCAAGAATCGCGCGCGCAACGCCTTTGACTCCGATGGCTTGATCTCGTCGTAGCACGGACCGCTCGTTACGAGCGCCGACGGCAGGTTGATGCGCGCTGCCGCCATAAGCATGGCCGGGATGATCTTGTCGCAGCTGCCCAAATAGACAACACCGTCAAAACAGCCTTCGCCTACGATCATCGCCTCGCAGGAATCAGCGATAATCTCACGATGTGGCAGGCAGTAGCGCATGCCGGCATGGCCCTGGGCGATACCATCGCACATGGCGATCGTATTGAACTCGATGGGCTCGCCGCCCGCCTCAAGCACGCCCTTCTTGACCTCCTCAGCCAACTTGCGCAGAGGTTCGTGACCGGGGCAGACCTCGTTCCAACTGTTTGCAATCGCAATCAGCGGCTTGTCAGGATCTTGGAGCGAATCAACGGAAACGCCAGCGGCCGCCAAATGAGCCTTGGAAATCGCGCGCTGAAACGGCTCCAGCTTGTCTATAGCACGCTGCATGAGGGTTCACCTTTCTTCACAAGCACAACGGGCGGCACTGAAGGCGCCGCCCGTCTGCAATCTGCAGTGACGTCCTTACATCTCTTCGTACTCGGCAGCGTAGGCCTCGATCTTCTCCATGGTGATCTTCTTTTCAACCACGTACCACACAGCGATGAAGGCAACGACCAGCAGCGGAACGATGACTAGCGCGTGCTCGGAGATGCAGCTCCAGAAGATGATGGCCGTCTGGGTCAGCGACGGGCCTGCCATGGAGGCGATCTGGCCGTCGAACGCAAGGCCCGCAGACTGAGCGAGATCGGTCATAAACGGTGCGGCAAAGGTGCCGGCATACAGGATCGCCGCCATAACCGGAATGGAGATGAGGATCGAACGGAACACGTTTCCGCGGCACAGGGCGACAACGAGGGCGACACGGAAGGTGACGACCGCGAGATCGGCAAGCGGCATCATGCGGTTACCGGGCAGGATGAAAGCCATAAGGATGGTAACCGGAATCATGATGAGCGCCGTGGTGATGACCTCGGGATTACCTACGACAACCGCAGCATCGAGACCGATGGACAACGCCCGACCGCCGAATTTATCGGTAGTGAATTTCTGAGCCGCAGCGGAAATGGGCATCAGACCCTCAACGAACATGGCAGTCATCTTGGGCATGAGCACCATGACAGCAGCCACGTTGATGCCGGTGAGGAAAATCTGATCAAAGGGGAACAGCGCCAGGGCACCCATAGCACAGCCAAGGATAAAGCCGAGCATCATCGGGTCACCGAATACGCCGAGATATTTCTGCACGCCCTTGATGGAGAAATTAACCTTGTTCAGACCAGGAATTCGATCGATGAGCCAGTTAACGGGCGCCGCGATGATGATAGACGACGTATAGGAAATAGTGGGCAGCGTCACATCCGGAATACCGAAGAAGTGCTCGATAAGCGGCTGGGTCCAGTCGGCGAACTTAAACGTCATGACGGCAGTGATGGCGGTAGCCACAAGCGCCCAGACGATGTTGTTCGTCACGAAGAAAACGAGGATGCCCACAATCATCATGTGATGATAATTCCAGATGTCGACATCCATGGTGTTGGTCTTCTTAAGAACCAGCATGAGGATGTTGATGCCTAAAATCTCGAAGACGAGGAAGGCGACGATGGGAGATGCCCAAGTCACAGAGGAAATGGCACCCCAGCCCACATCGGTTACGTCGAGATTGAGTCCAAAGTTGCTAACCATGGCCGCAGCTGCCGGGCTTACGGCAGACTTCAGCAAGTTCACCAACAGGTTGATTCCCACAAAACCGCAGGTAATGGTGATGCCGCTCTTGAATGCCTTGGAAATCGGGAGACGGAAAATCAATCCGATAATCAAGATGATGAAAGGAAGCATGACATACGCGCCAGCACCGATAAGCGTCTGGAAAACCGCGTATGCACCCTCGAGAATCGCATCCATGTTGCTCCAATCATGTACTGAAAAACAATGGGGCTATGGCCTCGCGACGGCCGGTGCGGACCGGCCGCTATTGAAGCGCATCCACGATTTTCTGCAGCACAGGCTCCTCATTGATACCTGTGAGCAGCGCGATCGCCATGATGCACGGCGTCGTAACATCGGGGTCCTTAAACTTGCCCGACGTAACGACCAGGTCATAGTCGTTGGCCTTGTCGTGCAGCTCAAGCATCTTGCACTGGGTGACCTGGATGTCCACGCCGTGATCGGCACAGTAGTCCTTCACCTTTGCCGCCACGACAGTCGAGGTAGCAACCCCGTTGCCACATGCGATGAGTACGCGCTTTGCCATTACAGTTCCTTTCTCGGAAATATCTGCGCGATGCCTACTCTCGCGCAAAATGCCAATATGGGGTGCAACCTACACCAGCTGACTTCCCACGAGTGCAAATGCCTCCTCAGCCGATGCGGCAGCAACAACCCGCTCAATCAGCTCCTGGTTCTGCACGAGCGCAATGACCTTCTGAAGCATCTCCAGATGAGCATGGGCCTCGGTGAGGGCAAGCATGCATACCAAGGAAACCTCGCAGGTCGACTCGGGATCATCCATGCGACGCCACGAGACAGGGTGCTCCAAAACGCCCATGCAAATCGCCGGCTTGTTGACGTTCGATGTATCGCAATGGGGCATCGCAACGTTCATGCCGCCCATGTCGAGCGCTGTGGGATACTCCTTTTCTCGCTCGAGGATGGCGTTAGTAAAACTATCCTTCGCATACCCCTGGCGCTCGAGTTCGCCCGCGAGCGCACGCTCGACTCCTTCCGTAGTTAGCCCTTCCCCCGATATACGCATAACGAGGGAGCTGTCAAACGAGATAGCTGTCATGGAATGTTCCTCTCCTTGTGCCGCATCGACACCCTTACCAATCGACACTCATTTCAAGTCGCTTGACCGACGCCGCAAGTTTGGACGCATTGCGCGCAACGATGTCTTCCGGATCAAAAATGCCCGACCCGATGCCGGCATACGTTGCTCCCCTATCGAAGTACGCCTGCACGTTATCGACGGTTACGCCGCCCACTACCATGAGGGGAAGCTTGCCCAAGGGGGCCTGGACCGCTTTTACGTATTCCGGACCAAGCTGACCGGCGGGAAACACCTTGACGATATCTGCACCCATATCGATCATCCGCTTTATCTCGGATGGACTGAAGGCCGAGGGAACCGTAACGATCTGGTTCTCGCGTGCGAGGGCGAATATATCCCGCTCGAACATGACGGGGCTCAGCATGAACTCCGCTCCAGCATCAATGGCGCGCTTGGCAAGGTCAAGCGTCAGCACGGTGCCGGCACCAACATGGAGCTCATTTCCGAACTCGCGGCGGAGCGCCGCAATGGACTCCATGGCTGCAGGGGAATTGCTCGCCACCTCAATGGAATTCAACCGTGTACCGACAAGCTGCTCAGCAAGACATAGCACCTGGGCCGTCTCGTATCCACGGAGAATAACCGTCACTTTAGGAAGAAGCATGTTTCCCATGTCCTGACCCTCCATGTTGTGGTGTACGTTAAGCAGATACTATTACGTATCTTTTTTACTTTCAAAGAACCTTTTCGACACTATTTCTTCATAAATGTATTGCAACAATTTCGCTCTGATACCTTCCCATTTTCGCCTTAATAAACGGACTACTTCTCTCCGATTGACACTTTATGCCTGATAGATAGGGCATCAGATCTAGAATTGGAATCATATACCGTGCACAAAACAGAAGATTTGCCCCCAACAACTGATAGCGCTCTCGTTATATTGAAATGAATATTTTCTTAGCTATTTTGAATATATTTTCTTTTTTACTAAGATGCCTTCACTTAAGCTTCACATCTTGAGATACAATTCGATGTGTCCGTCGATCGAAGTGAGGACTCATGCGATACGGAAGCAGAATTGCCGAGCAGCGCATTTCAAGGGGCTGGAGCAGGGAGCAACTCGCTCAGAACCTCAACGTTAGCCCGGAGCTTATCGAGCAGTGGGAGTCAGGCGCGTGCTTTCCGGACAAAGCCAACCTGCTCAGCCTTTCAATTGCACTCGAATCCGGTGTGAAGCGGCTCCTCATCGACGACGTCGACGAGCTGACGCGTCTCATCTCCATTACGCAAGTACGGGAAACGGTATGTATGGCCGCACTTGCCGCGGTACTTGGATCCTGCTCGCTTGCCCTTGTAGCCGTTCAAGCCACTTCGCCCGAGCTGACAAGCATCGTTGCGAATGCCGTCAAGCTCACACTTGCCGCAGCGTTTTTCGTGGTCATCCTATTCCGCAGATCGAGACCGGCGCTTCAAGCACGGTCGTATTCCGATGCGCTTGAAATCATCAACGGCCCCCAGACCACGTTCCCCCTCGTACGAGCTGCAGGCAGAAATCCGCGCGTGGCCGTCATCCAGTTCATCCTCGGCGCGTGCATCGCACTCGCCCTCATCATTACACTTGGAGTCCTCGTGCCCGAAAGCAACCTGCCCTGGGTCATGCTGTAGCACATCACGAACAACCGCACGAGAAAACGTCATCCGAGCTGCGCAGATCCCAATATACCGTGCACCTCGACCCGCACCGCAGCCAACGCCCAAACCTGCGCCTCAGCCCGCGCCCCGGCCCGCATCTCAGTCGTGAAACCGGGCCTTTACCGCGAGGGGCTCGGAGGCAAACACCCGCTCGACGGCAGCGCGATACTCATCGACCCGGCGCGTTTTCCGCACCGCTCGATGCACCGCGAGCGGGTCGGCGAACGCGCATTTGGCGTAGAACCACCACTCCTTCATGCGAAACACCGCGTTGCCGCCGATCTCGGCCTCGTAGGCGCAAAACAGCTTGTCATGGAACCGCTTGAGCTCATCGGCCGTAGCCGGCGCCCCGCCGCGCACCATGCGCACCAGCGCTGGATTGGCCAAAAGCCCCCGCCCCAGCATCACATGACGCGTTGCCGGATACGCCGCTCGCAGCGCATTCACGTCCTCAACCCTAAAGATGTCCCCGTTGTACGCCACCGGAAACGGCGCACGCTCCAGACTCCGCCCATAGGGCTCCCAACGCGGCACCCCCTGGTACCGGTCCTGCTGCACGCGCGGGTGCACGATGAGCTCCGCCAACGGACAGCGGCAATACCCCGCAAGAATCCGCTCGTACTCACCGTCGTCGGCAATGCCGAGCCGCGTTTTCACCGACACCGGAATCGGCGAACGCTCGCACACCTCGTGCAAAAACGCCTCGACTCCCTCGGGGTCGCGCAGAAACCCGGCGCCCTTCCCCTTGGCCGTCACCGTCCCCGACGGACACCCCAGGTTCAGATTGACCTCGCGATACCCCATCTCGGCAAGCAGACCTGCCGCCCACACGAACTCGTCGGCGTTCTTGGTCAGCAGTTGAGGCACCACCTCGAAGCCCCGGTTCACCTCCGGGTCGAGCTCTTTGAACGCACCCTTGCCGAACGCCGACCCCACGCGCGGCGGAGCCAGGAACGGCGTGTAGTAGCGGTCGAGCGCACCGAAGCACGTCGCGTGCACCCGGCGGAACACATGTCCGGTGATGCCCTCCATCGGGGCCAGCGACCAAATCATCGGCATCCTTCCTCATCAGCACGAACGCGCGCATGCCCTTGGGCGCGGCCCGAGCAGCAGCACCGCACGCAAACGGTATCACCGCGTCGCGCAGCGGTCGTGTCCAGTCCGTAAGCCCCAGCGACCGTCGGCCGCTGCTGGAGCAGCAGCGCTGCTGCTGGAACGGCAACGTTGCTGCTGCCAAAGCGGCAACGTCCCGGCCATTGGCAGCGTCCCGGCGCCGCCAACAAACTCGGCAAACCAGGCGAAGCGAACGCCACGGCAATCAGCCGCATATGCAGCCACTCCTGCGGCAGCCTCCCGGAGCCGCGCATCGAATACTACCCCATTTCACCCCTCGATGCGGCCGTGCAACGCCCATGCCGAAGCGCGCAAGGCCAATAAAGCCGCCCGAGAGCCGATGCCGAAGCACGGGGGCCGTCGCGGCAGTCCGAAAACCGATGCCGGCGCACAAAAACGGCGCGCCGACCACCCAAGGTCGACGCGCCGCATGCGCAGATATTGTCACGATCGTCCGACGGTCACAGATCATTCGGGCTGGCAGGCAACGCCGGCAAGCACACCGCCACACCGGCATCCAAGACCACCAGCTCGCGCAAACACCGACGGCACAGCGGACACGGCTGCCGGCGAGCACCAGCCGCAGTAAGCGATCGGCACCAAGCACTGGCAAGCTCCCGCCGCAGCAACCCGGCGGACGCAACCGCCGGCAAGCACGCCGCCGCCGAGCACCAGCCGCGATGCCCGATCCTTACCCGACCGCCGGCGCTCCCCCGCCTGCTACCTGCGCTTCTTGAGGCCCACGCCGAGCGCCGCCAGCGCTGCTCCCGCCGCGGACGCAACGCCGGCAAGCGCTGCAGCGTCCCCGGTTGCAGGCAGGCCGCCCTTCGAGCCGCCCTTCCCCGCCGCGGAGCCCGTATCACTCGTGCCGCCAGCACCAGCCGACGATCCGCCTGTCGACGTCCCGCCGCCCGGCTTCACCGCCGAGGAGCCGCCGCTGCCCGCGTCCGGCGTCCCCGGCTCGGGCTTCTCCGGCTCGGGCTTCTCCGGCTCCGGATCCGGATCGGGCATACCGGTTGCCGGGAGCACGACCGTCTGCACGTCCGTGTAGGTCTTGCCCTCGAACTCGACCGTTGCCGTGTACACGACCTTGCCGTCCTCGGTTGCCGTCGGCTCGGTGCGCTCGCTGGAAACCGTCGCGTCGACAACCATCGGCTCGGCGCCCGCGCTGTGCTTGAACGTCGCGCGCGCAGACGCGTAATCCTCGGCCCAGCTGAACGTCGGCTCCAGGTACACCCCAACCGTGGCGCCCGGCGCAACGTCCGCAATCGCAACATCGCGGTACACGATGCGCGCATTCGTCCCCTCATACAGCAGCCCCAGGGAACCGTCGGCCTTCTCGGTCAGGCACGAATAGCTGTATGCCGCGCCGCCCGTGGTCACATCGTGCCGATACTTCCACACGATGCTGCCGTCCTGCTGCAGCAGGCCGACGAAGATGGCGCCGTTCGCGCGACCGCCGCCCGTGGGGCAGGAAAGCAGGATCGCGGTCTTGCCGTCGATCTTCTGCGAATAGGTAATCGCGTCGATCTGGCAGCCGGTCGAAATCGGAATGCCCGTATCCGTCAGGCTCCGCTCCTGCTCCCAGGTCGCGCCGCCGTCGTTGGACACGGCGTACACCCCATGGCGCGCGAACATGTACAGCCTGCCGTCGGCCTCCACGACCGTCGCCTCCGAGGTCTGGCGGTCCAGGCTCTCGCTGCGGTGCCACGTCTCACCGTCATCGGAATAGATGACGCTGCTCACGCCATCGCCCTTTCCGTAGTTGAAGGTGTAGCACGGCAGCACGATGCGCCCCGTGGAGGTCACCAGGCCGCGGCCGGGCCCCACGCCGTAGAAGCTGTCGTTTTTCGCAAGCCCCGTGCGCACCTGTTCGTTGAGCATGGTCGGGTCCGACCAGGTCTTGCCGCCGTCGGTGGAGCTGATCTTCCACAGGTACGACGTTGCCGTCGCGTGCAGGTCGGCGTTGTAGAAGAACACGTTTTGCTGCACGTAGCTCGCGCTGCCGAGCTGCTGGCAATACAGGGGCTGCCTGTTGGCGTCGAACAGATAGTAATGACGGTCGACGTAGCGCTCGGTCGCACCGGTTCGCGCATTCACCACCGGCGCCATACCGTCGGCAGAAAAATCGCCCACGTAGTGCGTATAGCCCTCCCCGCGCTCGGCACCCGCCGCGCGCTGGGCGTCCGGGTTGGGCGTTCCATAGAGCACCAAGCGGTAGGCCCCGTCGATCTTCACATAGCCGCTGCTGCTCACCGGATGGTTGTTCGCCGCCGAGTTGAGCGCCACGCCGCCCGGCCACAAATCGACCATCAGGTGGATGGTCCCATCGTTGTCCTGGACCATCACCGGGTCGATGAAGGCGGTCGCACGGTTGTTGTACGCGTCGGTGCTGTCGTTGAAATAGTTCGGGAAGCTATAGGTCCACGTTTTGCCGCCGTCTGCGGAGCGGCTGATGATGGTGTCCAGGCCGCCCGCGTCCACCTGGGTGTTCCAGCGCGCGTCGATCGCAGCCAGCATCGTGCCGTCATTGAGCGTGATCAGCGACGGGATGCGGAAATTGGCGCTGCCGCCCGTCCCGCTCTCGAACGGCTGGCCCTGCGTGGTGCCCGTCGCGTCGTTGCCGTTCGGCACAACGGTGGGCGCAACCTCGGTCTCCTGATAGAGCCACACGCCGTAGGGGCTGGCGCTCGAGGTCCAGCCGCGCGCGCTGTACGAAAGGTAGCGCATCGCGCCGCCCACCTCGCGCCCGACGGCATAGGTGCCGTCTGCGCGCTTCTCGATCGAAAGCACCTGCGCCTCGGCGCCCGCACTCACCGAGCCGTCCTCGATGTGCAGGTAGGAGCCGCCCTTCGTGTGGGACTTGATGGTGAACCCGCCCTCGACCGCGTCGATCGTCCACTCGTGGGCCCCCGTCCCATGGAACTTGCCGATCGTGCAGTCCGTGGGCTCCAGCTTGTCGTCGACCCGCGTTGCGATGCAGCGGTCGATCTTGGTCGTACCGTCCGTAAGGTGCGCGATGCGCAGATGCCCGTCGAAGGTCGTGCTGGACACCATGCTGAAGGTCTCTCCCGCAGCGATATCGTCTGTGACCTTGTGAAACTCAAAGGCCGACGGCAAACCGCTCGAGGCCTGCGCCGCCACGGGAACCGCCGTCCCCGTGCTGGGCGCCGCTGCCAGCGCAACCGCCGGCGCCAATCCCAAGGTAAGGCACAAGCCCGCAGTCGCTGCAAGCGCCGCCCGACTTCCCATGCTCATCCTCATGTTCCTCCCACTCAGTGCGAACGTTATCACGACGCGCTGCGGAAACCTCATCCGCCAGCAAGCGCCATTCGTTCGCTAGGATATACGGTCAACATGAGTGCGAATATATCAATTAGGCAAACGGCTGAATATCTCAGGTGAATGGCTGCGGCTGTGGCATAAAAGCGGATGGACGGGTAATCCCGCTCCAGGCGACCCCGTGCCGGAAACGGCGCTTTTGGCCCGCAACCGCACCGGCTCCATCGACCGCATATTGAGCATCTATTGAGCATCGCCGTTGAGCATTTTGCCGCACAGCAAAACAGGCCGGAGCACACGCGCACTCCGACCTGCAATCATGCTATGGCTGGGGTAGAGGGATTCGAACCCCCGTAACTGGTACCAAAAACCAGGGTCCTGCCGCTGGACGATACCCCAACACTCTCAAGCCCGCGCGCAGGCGCAGGGCCGAGCACCTAGTGTAGCGTATCTACTCGCTCAGTGCATCACAAAGACCGTCGAGCAGACGAACGGCCAGCGTCTGTGCATCGCTCGACGTAAACGCCCCATACCCGGTGATGCCCGTCAGCTCGATGCGGATCAGCACCGGGCGCGCCACCGTTGCCGCAACCGCCGTCTTGATGCGCAGCGCCAGGTTGTGGCACTCGGCCAGCGCGATCGTGGCGCGCGGCTCGGCGTCGTCGGGCAGCTCGTTCGAGGCGATCTCGAGCACCAGGTCCATGCCCTCGGGCGCCTGGCCGTCGTAGAGCACCACGCCGCTGCCGTCGGTGGTGGCCGTAGCGATATTCCACACGCGCGACGCCACGTTGCGCGCGATCGCGTCCTCGCCGCCGATGGCGATATGGCACCCCTCCAGCACGCTCGCCGCGCGGGCAAACCCGGTGCGCGCCTGCAGGTCCACATCGGCCACCGACGCCTTGCCCTCCCACACATGGTGCAGACGGTTGATATAGCTAAACGTATCCTGGAATGCCATGCCGTCGGCGAACAGGCCCACGTTCTCCTGGAACTGCTGCAGCGCGGCCTCGGTATGCGGGCCGAAGAACCCGTCATCGGCGCCGCACGCGAACCCGAGCGTGTTCAAAGCCCGCTGCAGCGCCCGGACATCGGCGCCGTGGAAGTTCGGCAGACGCAGGTAGAGCGTGCGATCGCCCAGCTTGTACGAGGCGTCGACGAGCGCCGCCCAGCACTCCGTATCGACCTCGCCATCGGCCGCCAGGCCCTGGCCAACCCGAAACGCCCGCACGGCCTCGGCCGTTGAGGCCCCGTAGGTCTGCCCGTCGAGCTCCGTGGCCTCGATGGCATACCCGAGCGACGCCAGGCGCGCCTGCACGTCCTCTACAGCGGGCCCCTGCATCCCTTGTTTGATGGACTCCATTCGAATCCCCTCTTAATCGGCGCCCGTGCGCGAATGCGCCGCACCCGCACGCGCCGGCAATCGGTTCTAGCACTTGTCTGTATAGTGTATCAACTCTCACCGATGCGCGACACCGGCCGCGGCGCATGCACAGGCGCACGCACAGATACGCCGCAAGCCTCACGCGCTATCATGGACGGGCCCGCATCCGATCGCAAAGGAGACGTATGTCGAACCCCTCCGTCACCCATGTTGTATTCGACCTCGACGGCACCCTGCTCAACACCCTCGAGGACCTCACGCAGGCAGGCAACCATATTTGCGAAGAGCGCGGCTGGCCCACGTACACGCAAGACGCGTTCCGCTATAAGATCGGCAACGGCCAGCTCAAGCTCATCGAGCGCCTCATCCCCGCCGAGTTCGCCGGCGACGCCGCGGTGTTCGAGCGCGCCCTGGCCGACTTCCGCGCCTACTACGCCGAGCATAAGCAAGACCACACCGCCCCCTACCCCGGCATGCTTGCAGCCCTCGACGAGCTGAAGCAGGCGGGCGTCACGCTCGCGGTCCTCACGAACAAGGACCACATATCGGCAGCGCCGCTGGTTGAGCAGTATTTCGGCAGCGAGCGCTTCGCCTACGTGCAGGGCCGCATCGACGCCTATCCGCCCAAGCCGGCAGCCCCTGTGACCCTGCATGTGCTCGACCAGATCGGCGCCGACCCCGCACGCACCCTCTATGTGGGCGACAGCGACGTCGATGTCCTGTGCGGCCACAACGCCGGCATGCGCACGCTGGGCGTTGCCTGGGGTTTTCGAGGCCGTGGCGAGCTCGAAGCCGCCGGCGCCGACCTCATCGCCGAGACCCCGGCCGAGATGGTGCGCCTCATCCTCGGCCGGTAGTCGGCCGCCGCGGCTACACGCGAAAACGCCTCCCCGCCTTATGGAACCAACGTCCACAGGCTGGGAGGCGCAGCACCTCGCAATCGATAGAGCGACCGCATCCAAACAACGCGGCCGCCCTACCGGACAACGCTTTTCTATCCGTTAGAACAGTGCGCTCATGAGCTCGCTGGCGGCGGAGCTCTCCATGGCCCACGCGCCGTCCTTATCCTTGGCGTACTCGAACTCGCACTTGGTCTCCTCCGGCTCGGCGGCCTTCACCGTGTCGAGCAGAATCTGACCGCCCAGCTCGTACAGGTCGGACTGGCTCGTCACGCTGCCGTCCGCCATGGCGGCGGCCGCCTGCTCCTCGAACGCCGTCTGGAAGTCGGTCATGATCGTGGTCATGGGCTTGATCTTCAGCGTGACCGCCGCGGTGGCGCTCTCGCCCTTCTCGTCAACTGTCACGTCGCCCATCTCATAGGAGAAGCCGTCGAGATAGGCCTTGGCGAACTCATCGGTCTCGATACCCAGCTGCGTGAAGCTGCTGCCGCCGCCCGCCTCCATGGCATCCATGAAGTCCTCGTCCTCGGCGCTGATCGTCGAGAGCTGCGTCTCCAGGTCCTTCTTGATGAGCTCCTGCGGCGTCGGTCCGGTTTGGCACGCGCTCAGCACCATCAGGCACGCCGTGGCAAGCGCCATCATCGGGATCGCGAAAATCTTCCGCTTCATGTCGTCCTCCAAACGTTCGCGGGCGGCATTGAAGTAGCGACCAGCCGCCCACTCCCCATACAACGGTTTCATACTAAAAGAAGCGGATTTTCCTATAGGTACGGTGCTGGGAATTTCGGCATACGGCACGTTTTGGACGGCGAACGGCATGGGCACGGCGGGCGGCGCCTGGCCAGGAGAGGCGGCCGGCAGACAGCTCGAACGGACAAGCTCAGGCAGCAAGCGGCAGGGTCGCCGGCAGGCAACGGCAAGCAAAATGCCTGGTGAACAGCGGTGTAGCGCATGGGGACAGAGGTGCGGATGCCCAGCGATCGCCCGACAGCAGCCTACACGGTTATCACGAACCGCCTGCCGTCGACCTCCGCCACGGGCAAATCGACCCCGTATACCTCCCGCAACACCGCCGGGGTCAGCACCTGCGCTGGCGACCCCTGGACAACCAGACGACCCTCGGCAAGCGCCACCACCTCATCGCTGTAGCGCATGGCCTGGTTGATATCGTGGAGCACCATGATCACCGTCATACCATGCTCCCGATTGAGCCGACGCACCAGGCGCAGCACATCCAGCTGGTATCGAATATCGAGGTAGGTCGTGGGCTCGTCGAGCAGCAGCACATCGGCGCCCTGGGCCAGCGCCATCGCGATCCACGCACGCTGCGCCTGCCCGCCCGACAGCGACGCCGCCTCCGCAGCAGCCTCGGCCGCCAGCCCGCAGGTATCGAGCGCCCAGGAAACCATCCGCTCATCCTCGCCGCTCAGCGCGCTGCGCCCCATACGTCGGTGCGCGGTGCGGCCAAACCCAACCAACTGCTCAACGGTTATCCCCGTGGGCATCGTGTTGCGCTGGTGCACCAGGGCAACCAAGCGGGCGAAGTCGCGCAGCCTCACATCGGCAACAGACGCGCGGCGCAGCATGACGCGACCGGCATCCGGAGTCAGGTTCTTGCTCATGAGGCCGAACAGCGTCGACTTACCCGAACCGTTCGCCCCGATGACCGTGGTTACCGCACCGGAGGAAAACGCCAGGTTCAGCCCGTCGAATACCGGGCGGTCGCCGTAGGAGAACGATAGGTTCTCAATGGTGAACACGCTATCCGGCATAGGTCCCCCTCGCTTGCCGCAGCAGCGCGATGAATACCGGGCCGCCCACGACGGACATGATGATCGCGGCGCTGATCTCATACGGCGCCGCCACGGTGCGGCCCACGGTGTCGGCCGCCAGCAGCAGCGCGGCACCCAGCAGCATGGCATAGGGGATGAGCACGCGATGGCGCTCGCCCACCGCGATGCGCGCGATATGCGGCGCCACCAAGCCCAAGAAACTGATGGGACCGATGATGGCCGTGGCGGCCGAGGCCAGAAGCACCGCGACCGCCGAGACGCCCAGCCGATTGCGGTCGATATCGAAGCCGATGCCCCGCGCGGTTTTGTCATCGAGCGCCAGCACGTCGCACCGGCCGGCAACCGCTAGCGCCAGCAGCAGTCCCGGTACGCCATAGGCAACCAGCGTCCACCAGTCGTCCCAGGTTTTCATGGTGATGTTCGCGTCCACAAGGCTCGCTACGCCGGAGAGCGTGGATCCCGTGCCCGCATCGAGAGCCGCCATGACGCCCTGGCAGGCTGCTGCCACGGCAACGCCCACCAAGATGATGCGGAGCGGCGACAGGCCGTCCCGCCATGACAAGGCGTATACCAGCGCGAACGCAGCCATGCCGCCCGCGCAGGCAAACGCCGGCGTGAAGAAGAACCACGCCGGGACAGCCGCCATCACCACCACGGCCGCCAGCGAGGCGCCCGCGCTGATCCCGATCACGCCCGGGTCTGCCAGCGGATTTCTGATGGCCGCCTGCAGCAGCACCCCTGAGACAGCCGTCATGGCGCCGCCCAGCAGGGCGATGCAGATGCGCGGGAAGCGCAGGTCGTACACGGTGGCGACCGCATCGTCGTACGCCACGAACAGGCCGCGCAGGAGCTGGACGGGGCCCACGTGCAGGCTTCCCGCATTCACCGCCACGAACAGCAGTGCCACCAGCGCCGCAGCGGTTGCGGCAACAACGGCGATACGCTGCCCCGTCGTTCTCATAGGATTCCTCCTATCCGTACGCTTGCCTCAACTGTGCGCCCCGCCCTCGTACAAAAGGTCCGCCAGCTCATCCAGCGCCGCGGGATAGCTGAACTCCGCGCTCATGCCGAACAGATCGGACGGCAGGTCGTATACGCAGCCCGTCTGGACCGCCCGGAAATGCCCCCAGATGTCGTTTTCCGTAAACTCCTTCGCGAACATCTGCATCACCTGGTCGGGCAGGGCATGCGCGCAGCGCAGAATGACATCCGGGTCGCGCTCGAGCATATCCTCGGTGTTCACGTTGACGAAATCAGACGATGGGTCGGCATACACGTTCTCGCCTCCCGACAGCGCCACCAAGCTGCCCACGTAGCTGCCCGGCGTTGCCACCACATACGAACCCGGCACGCCCATGAGCACGAGCACCCGAGGCGGCTCCACATGCGCGGTCCGCTGGCGGATGCGCTCCATCTCGGCCTCGTATTCCCGGCGCAGCTCCTGCGCCGCACGTTCGCGTGAGAACTTCGATCCCAGGTAATCGGCGGACTCGTAGAGCCCATCCACGCTGCCCAGGTCCAGAAACACGCATGCCAGGCCAGCCGCCGCGTACTTCGGGCGCAGGTCCTCGGCCAAGGATGCCGGCGACAGCACACAGGTGGGCCGCAAGACGGAAAGCCGCTCGAGGTCCGGCGCCATCGCCGTGCCCACCTGGGGCAGGCCCTCGTAACGCGCCGGCAAACCCCGCGCCGTTTGGGGCACGCCCACCAGATCGAGCCCCAGCCGGTCGCACACCTCGGCGACCGCGGGGCTGGTTGCCACCAGACGTCGCTGTGCTCGTCCCTGTGCACCCGTGGGATGCTGGTCCACGCAGCCCGCCCCCATCAGGGCGAACGCCGCCGAGCCAACAAGGGCAAGGGCCCCGCGCCGACTCACGACGGAAACCCGAGCAGTACCGTACACGCCCCTCACGCACCCCTGCAACTGTCTCTTATACACATCTGACGCTGCCGACGATACTCCTTGTGTA
>CABRIF010000003.1 GCA_902470925.1 uncultured Collinsella sp.
GGAGTATCGTCGGCAGCGTCAGATGTGTATAAGAGACAGACCAGGCGGCCGGTCTGGCGGCGCTCGATGCCGGCGGGGTGCACGTGGTCGTGCTGGGCTGCGGGGCCGACGTCGACTATCCGGCTTCCTCGCGCCGTCTGATCGAGCGCGCACTCGCCGCGGGTGGGGCGGTCGTGTCGCTGGAGAGCTGGGGGACCCCGCCGCAGCGCTGGGCGTTTCCCAAGCGCAACCGGGTGATCGCGGCGCTGTCGGCTGCCCTGTTCGTCACGGAGGCGGGCATGCCGTCGGGGACCTTCGGAACGGCGGAGACCTCAGTTGAGTTGGGGCGCGAGGTGCTGGTCACGCCCGGCTCCATCCTGTCCGCTCAGTCCCGCGGCTCGAATTACCTGATCGCCCAGGGTGCCTGCTGCATCTCCGATGTCGAGGCACTCGAGGTGGCGATTTCGCGCATCTACGGCACCTTGCGCTACGACCGCCGCGGCAAGGCGGCGCCTGCGCTGGACGCGCGCGAGCGGCGGGTGGTCGAGTGCCTACTCGCCGACCCCATGCGGCCCGATGCGCTAGCCGCGGCGCTGCGCATGGACGAGCTTTCCTGCATGCGGCTGCTCAGCTCGTGCGCGGCCCATGGCCTTGTGGAGCAGCTGTTCGATGGAAGGTTCTCGCTGACGCGCTCCGCCCTTCACGCGCGGGGCGGGTTGGGGCAGAATAGAGCGACATGAGAGCGAACGGGAGGATTGCGCGATGGCATTCGATATGGTGACGGTGGTCGGCGGCGGTTTGGCGGGATGCGAGTGCGCCTGCCAGCTGGCGGATCGCGGCGTTCCGGTGCGTCTGTGCGAGATGCGCCCCGAGGCGACCTCACCGGCGCACCATACCGCCGGCCTGGCGGAGCTTGTGTGCTCGAACTCGTTGAAGTCGACACGGCGCGATTCGGCCGCGGGCCTGCTTAAAGAGGAGCTCGAGCGCATGGGCTCGGTGCTTTTGGGGTGCGCCCGCCGCGCCGCGGTGCCCGCCGGCGGCGCGCTCGCGGTCGACCGGACGCGCTTCTCCGAGCTGGTCGAGGCCGAGATCGCCGCGCGGCCCGGTATCGAGGTGGTGCGCGGTGAGGTTCGCGAGCTGCCGGAAGGCCCCTGCGTCATCGCGGCGGGGCCCCTGTGCTCGCCGGCGCTTGCCGAGCGCGTGCTGGCGCTCGTGGGGGGTAGCGCCCTGTCGTTTTTCGACGCGGCGGCACCGATCGTCGATGCCGCCACCATCGATCGGGACGTGGTGTTCTCCCAGTCCCGCTATGGCGACGAGGGCGGCGGTGACTACCTGAACGCGCCGTTCACGCGCGAGGAGTACGACGCCTTCATCGATGCGCTCGTGGACGCCGAGCGCGTGGTGCTGAAGGACTTCGAGCGCCGCGAGCTGTTCCAGGCCTGCCAGCCCGCCGAGGAGGTGGCGCGCACGGGCCACGATGCCATCCGCTTCGGTGCGATGAAGCCCGTGGGCCTGGTTGACCCGCGATCCGGCAAACGACCCTGGGCGGCGGTTCAGCTGCGCGCGGAGAACGCCGAGGGCGGAGCCTACAACCTCGTGGGATTCCAGACCAATCTGACGTTCGGCGAGCAGAAGCGCGTGTTCAGGATGATTCCGGGCCTGGAGCATGCCGAGTTCTTCCGCTATGGCGTCATGCACCGCAACACGTTCGTGGACGCGCCGCATGTGCTGGACGCAAGCTTTGCGGTGCCGGGGACGCACGTGCGTCTGGCCGGGCAGATCACGGGCACGGAGGGCTATACCGAGGCCATCGCCTCGGGGCTGTTCGCCGCGCTGAACACCTTCGCCGATGCGGCGGGGCTGCCGCGCGCCGTGCTGCCGAACACGGGCGCCTTCGGGTCGCTGGTGGCCTATGCGACCGATCCGGCCTGTGTGGACTACCAGCCGATGCATGTGAATTTCGGGGTGGTGCCCGCGCTTGACGACGGCGTCCGGCGCAGCAAGCGCGACCGCTACGCGGCCTATGCCGAGCGCGCCCTGCGCGACCTCGATGCCTTCTGCGCGAGCCGCGCCGACCTGTTCGCGCGGGGTGCGTGATCCGTATGGCCGACGCCGGGGAGCTGCTCGAGCGCATCGACGGCTTCATCGCCTACATCGCCCGCGTAGAGGGATTTTCCCCCGAGACGGTGCGCGCCTACACGCAGCATCTCGAGGCGTATGCGCGCTGGTGCGAGCGAAAGGGCGTCGACGGGGTGCGCCCGCGCATGCGCGAGCTGCGCGCATACCTTTCCAGTTTGCATGCCGCCGGCTATGCCCCCAGGACCGTCGCGGCGCATCTGTCGGCGGTGCGTTCCTGGTTCCGCTGGCTCGCGCTCGAGGGCGTCGAGACGGCCGATGCGGCCGCTGCCCTGGCGACGCCGAAGGTGGGCCATCCGCTGCCCCAGGTCCTCACGGCCGCGCAGCTCGGCCGGCTCATGCAGGCGCCCGACCTGTCATGTGCGGAAGGGGTGCGCGACCGCGCCATGCTGGAGCTGTTCATCGCCTGCGGCGCGCGCATCTCTGAGCTCGCGCGTCTGGACGTGACGGATATCGACGCGCGGCAGCGAACCGTGCGCCTGTTCGGCAAGGGGTCGAAGGAGCGGATCGTGCCGCTATACAGCCGTGCGGTCGAGGTGGTGGGCGCCTACGTGGAACGCGCTCGCCCCGAGCTTTTAGGGGGCAGGGTGCCGACGCGCGCCGATGCGCTGTTCATCTCCACGCGCGGGCGCGCGATGGATGCCGCCGCCCTGCGCTACCGCTTCGAGGTGCTGCGGAGGCGTGCGGGCTTGGGGCGCGAGGTGACGCCGCATGTCATGCGGCACACCTTTGCGACCGAGCTGCTCGCCGGCGGCGCCGACCTGCGTTCGGTGCAGGAGCTTTTGGGGCATGCGAGCCTTTCCACGACGCAGATCTACACGCACCTCACGCCCGAGCGGCTCCGCGAGACGCTTCAGCAGGCGCATCCGCGAGCGTGAGGGCGGACCGCGCTGGCGCCCTCGAGAGTTTGTGAAGGCTTGGAATCACGGGCTGGTCCTGCTATTATCTTTCAGGTTGCGAAAACGCAACGATCCATCACGCACGCGCGGCTACTCGCCGTCTGCGGTGCCCGGTCCCAGGTAGCTCAGGTCCGGGTGGCCGGCGAGGTCGACACCGCGCGGAGGCAAACCGGGAGGTACACACATGGCTACCAAGATCAATATCCGCACCCTGCTCGAGGCTGGCTGCCACTTCGGCCACCAGACCCGTCGCTGGAACCCCAAGATGCGCCCCTACATCTTCGGCGACCGCAACGGCATCTACATCCTCGACCTCAAGCAGACCATCGTCGAGGCCGACCGCGCCTACACCTTCCTGAAGGACACCTGCGCCCACGGCGGCAAGGTGCTGTTCGTCGGCACCAAGAAGCAGGCCCAGGAGGCCGTGAAGACCGCGGCCGAGCGCGCCGGCATGCCCTACATCAACCAGCGCTGGCTCGGCGGCATGCTCACCAACTTCGTGACCATCCGCTCCCGCATCAACCGCATGGAGGAGCTCGAGGCCATGGTGGCCGACGGCCGCATGGCGCTGCTGCCCAAGAAGGAGCAGGCCGTGCTGGGCAAGGAGCTCACCAAGCTCCAGACCAACCTCGGCGGCGCCCGCGACATGAAGAGCCTGCCCCAGGCCCTGTTCGTGATCGACACCAAGCGCGAGGAGAACGCGATCAAGGAGGCCCAGCGCCTGCACATCCCGGTCGTCGCCCTCATCGACACCAACTCCGACCCCGGCGAGGTCGATCACGGCGTCCCCTGCAACGACGACGCCATCTCCGCCGTCCAGCTCATGAGCGAGCTGTTCGCCGACGCCTGCCTGGCCGGCACCGGCAAGGAGCAGATCTCCGAGGCCGAGATGGCCGCCGAGGCTCCCGCTGCCGAGGCTGCCACCGAGGCCGCTGCCGAGTAGCTCCTCTTTAGGTCCGTGCGCGGCCGCCAAACATACGGCGGCCGCGTTCTTACAGCATTCACGAAAGGATCGATCTGATGGCTCAGATTACCGCTCAGATGGTCAAGCAGCTCCGCGAGATGACCGATTCTCCCATGATGGAGTGCAAGAAGGCGCTCGTCGAGGCCGATGGCGACATGGACGCCGCCGTCGACATCCTCCGCAAGAACGGTCTTGCCGCCGCCGCCAAGAAGGCCGGCCGCGACACCAACGAGGGTGCCGTCGCCGCCTATGTTTCCGCCGACGGCCGCATGGGTGCGCTCGCCGAGGTCTCCTGCGAGACCGACTTCGTCGCCTCCAACCCCAAGTTCACCGGTTTCGCCGGCGAGATCGCCAAGGTTGTCTGCGACACCGAGCCCGCCGATGTGGACGCGCTCATGGCCACCGAGATGAACGGTGAGACCGTCGAGGCCGCCCTCACCGAGATGATTCACGTCATCGGCGAGAACATGAAGATCGCCCGCACCGCCGTGCGCAAGCCGGCCGCCGGTGGCGTTGCCAGCTACATCCACATGGGCGGCAAGATCGGCGTCCTCGTTGAGTTCTCCTTTGACAAGCCCGAGACCGCCGAGGCCGAGGCCTACAAGACCTTCGCCCACGACGTCGCCATGCAGGTTGCCGCCACCGCGCCGATCGCCGCGGTGCGCGAGGATGTCGACCAGGCCGTCATCGACCACGAGGTCGAGATCTACAAGGCCCAGGCTGCCGAGTCCGGCAAGCCCGAGGCCATCCAGGAGAAGATGGCCATCGGCCGTCTGGAGAAGTTCTTCAAGGGCTTCGTCCTGAACGAGCAGGAGTTCATCAAGGATTCCAGCCTCACCATCAAGGCCTATGCTGAGCAGGTCTCCCGCGAGCTGGGCGATACCGTCAAGGTCGTCGCCTTCGATCGCATGGTGTGCGGCGAGTAGCTCGCCTTCGCGCTGATACGCAAGCAGGCTATGGGTTTCGGCTCATGGCCTGCTTTTTCATGTGCAGATGCACCGGGGCTGGTAGAATAGATGAAATTGTGTCCGAAGGAGGAGCTCCCTTGTCCGATTACCAATACAAACGCGTGCTGCTCAAGCTCTCCGGCGAGGCCCTGATGGGCGAGGCCGGCTACGGCATCGACCCGGCGGTGGTGGACCGCATGGCCAAGCAGATCCGCCAGCTTCACGAGGACGGCGTCGAGGTCGGCGTCGTGGTAGGCGGCGGCAACATCTTCCGCGGGCTTGCGGGTTCGGCCAAGGGCATGGACCGCGCCCAGGCCGACTACATGGGCATGCTCGCCACGGTCATGAACGCGCTGGCGCTCCAGGATGCGTTCGAGCGCGAGGGCTGCCCCTGCCGCGTCATGAGCGCCATCCAGATGAACGAGGTGTGCGAGCCCTACATCCGCCGGCGCGCCATGCGCCACCTGGAGAAGGGCGACATCGTCATCTTCGCGGCCGGCTCGGGCAACCCCTATTTCACCACCGATACCGCCGCCGCCCTGCGCGCCTGCGAGATCGGGGCCGACTGCCTGCTCAAGGCCACCAAGGTCGACGGCGTCTACGACAAGGACCCCGTGGCCTTCGATGACGCGGTGCGCTTCGATCAGATCACCTACCACGAGGTGCTCGTGCGCGGCCTGCAGGTCATGGACGCCACCGCAACGGCCCTGTGCCAGGATAACCACATGCCGATCATCGTGTTGAACATCGATGGCGAGGATACCATCAAACGTGCCTTGGCCGGCGAGTCGGTCGGCACCGTCGTCATGCATGAGGAGTAGCTATGTCTGACATCACTGCAAACATGGACAAGACGCTGGAGAGCCTGCGCCACAACTTCGGCAAGATCCGCACCGGCCGCGCCAACGCCAACATCCTGTCCGACATCACGGTCGATTACTACGGCGTGCCCACCCCGATCACCCAGGTCGCCGCCGTCAAGGCGCCCGAGGCGCATCTTCTGGTCATCGAGCCGTGGGACAAGTCGCTGCTGAACGCCATCGTGCACGCCATCAGCGCTTCCGATCTGGGCATCACCCCCAGCTCCGACGGCATCGTGGTGCGTCTGCCGTTTCCTGCCCCCACCGAGGAGCGCCGCCGCGAGCTGGTGAAGGAGTGCCGCGATGTGGCCGAGCAGGCCCGCATCGCCATCCGCAACATCCGCCGCGACGCCAACAACAAGCTCGATCGCGACGAGGAGCTCACCGAGGACGATGTCCGTCGCGAGCAGGCCAAGGTCCAGAAGCACACCGATACCTATATCGCCCGTATCGACGAGATGCTGAAGGCCAAGGAATCTGAAGTGATGGAGATCTAGCATGCGGCGCGATCCCGACGCCTGCCAGGCGTATTTCGCCGAGCACCCAGCTGACATCTCGCTGAGCGACATCGACCTCGACCGGCTTCCGTCCCATATCTCCTGCATCATGGACGGCAACGGCCGCTGGGCCACCGCGCGCGGTCTGTCGCGCACCGAGGGTCACAAGCAGGGGATCGTGGCGCTGCGCGAGATCATCACCGCCAGCGTCCGCCTTGGCATCGACGTGCTGTCGGCCTATGCCTTCTCAACCGAGAACTGGAACCGTCCGCAGCATGAGGTCAACGTGCTCATGCACCTGTTCGCCAAGACCTTCATCGACGAGCTCCCGCTGCTCAAGCGCGAGAACGTCCGCGTGGTGTTTTTGGGCGACATCTCGGTGCTGCCGCGGCGCACGCGCGAGGTGTTCGAGTACGGCCTGTCCGAATGCCGCGAGCATACCGGCATGGTGCTCGCCCTGGCGGTGAACTACGGCGCCCGCGCCGAGCTTGCCCGTGCGGCCCGCATCCTTGCCGAGCAGGTGGCCCAGGGCGCCATCGATGCGTCTGCGATCGACGAGGAGCGTGTGTCCGCGCAGCTGTATACGGCGGGTCTTCCCGATCCGGAGCTGGTGGTCAGGACCTCCGGCGAGCTGCGTCTGTCGAACTACCTGCTGTGGCAGGTGGCCTATGCCGAATTCTACGTAACCGATACCTATTGGCCCGACTTCGACCGTTGGGGCCTGCTGCGCGCCATCGCCTCCTTCCAGGGGCGCGACCGACGTTTCGGCGGCCTGAGCGCGAAGTAGGGTCCGTCGCCTTCGTCAAGGAGTGCCTGTTTTGACAGCCAACGACCAACGTCCTGCCTCATCCGATTCCGATGTGTTCGGGCGCGATCACGACGCCCATGACGACGGGCTGCGCGGCCTGATCGTGCGCAGCGCCTTCGGTGCCGGCTATGCGGCCATCTTCATCGCCTGCCTGTGCTTGGGCACGGTTCCCACGGCGCTGTTCATCGCCGTGGTGAGCTGGCTGTGCTGCTTCGAGTTCTACCGCATGATGCGCCTGGACGGCAAGGTTCCCAACGAGGCGCTCGGCCTTGCCGCTGCCACGTTGTTCCCGCTGTCGGCGCTGGTGGATTCGATGTGGCTCACGGTGCTGCTGTTCGTGCTCGTGCTCTCCTTGGGCCTGTGGTACCTGCTGTCGCCGCGCACGCGCATCGCCGACGTGAGCGTGACGGCGTTCGGCGCGCTCTACACCGGCTTCATGCTCTCCGCCGTCGTCCTCACGCGCGCCTCGCTCGACGGGTTTGCCGGTGCGCTGCTGTCGGTGGGCGTGTGCGCATCGGTGTGGGTGAGCGATTCGTTCGCCTACCTGGTGGGCAAGCGGCTCGGCAGGCACAAGATGGTGCCCAAGATCTCCCCACACAAGACCTGGGAGGGCTTCGCGGGCGGTCTTGCGGGCTCGCTTTTGATCTGGGGAATCTTGTACGCCACCGGTCTGTACCGGATGAACCTGGCCTATGCGGCGCTGTGCGCCGTTGTCGTGGGCATCCTCGGCGTGTTCGGCGACCTTATCGAGAGCCGCATCAAGCGCGGGGTGGGCGTCAAGGACTCCGGCAACCTGATCCCGGGCCACGGCGGCATGCTCGACCGCAGCGACTCGCTGATCTTCGCCTGCATCACCGCCCATATCCTGCTTGCGGTGGGAGGGGTGATCTGATGGGCGCGTGTGCTGGAGATGCCCCGCGTCAGCGCGTGGCGATTCTGGGCTGCACGGGCTCAATCGGCACCCAGGCGCTCGATGTGTGCCGTCAGCATGCCGACCGGCTGCAGGTCGTGGCGCTGAGCGCTCACGCGCGCACGTCCGAGCTCGTGGCGGCGGCGCGTGAGTTCGGCGTTTCGCACGTGGCGGTTACCGATCCGGCGCATGCGGCCGATCCGGTGCTTTCTGAGCTTCCGTCAGGCTGCGAGCTCGACGTCGGTGCTGCGGCGGCGTGTCGCATCGCGGCGCTTGACGACGTGGACACCGTGCTCGTGTCCGTGGTGGGTGCCGCAGGGCTCGAGGCGAGCCATGCGGTCCTGGCTGCCGGCAAGCGGCTTGCGCTGGCGAACAAGGAATCGCTCGTGGTGGGCGGCGACCTGCTCATGCCGCTCGCGGCCCCCGGGCAGCTGCTGCCCGTTGACTCCGAGCATGCTGCGATCTTCCAGTGCCTGCTGGGTGAGGATGCGCGCGAGCTTCACACCATCTGGCTCACCTGCTCGGGCGGCCCGTTCTTCGGCCGCACCGCGCGCGAGCTCGCGGGCGTGGGCGTCGCCGGCGCGCTTGCCCATCCCACCTGGAGCATGGGCGCCAAGATCACCATCGATTCCGCCACGCTCATGAACAAGGGCCTGGAGCGCATCGAGGCCATGCACCTGTTCGGCGTGGATCTCGATCGCATCCAGGTGGTGATCCAGCGCGAGTCCAAGATCCACTCCATGGTCGAGTACGCCGATGGTTCGGTGATCGCGCATCTGGGTGCCTCCGACATGCGCATTCCCATCCAGTACGCCTTCTCCTATCCCGAGCGCTGGTCCACGCCGGCGCCGCGCGTCGATTTCCGGACGCTCGGCTCGCTGACCTTCGCCGCACCCGATATGGATTCCTTCCGTTGCCTGGCGCTTGCCGAGGAGGCGGGCCGCGTGGGGGGTACGATGCCGTGTGTGCTCAACGCCGCCAACGAGGTGGCGGTGGATGCGTTCCTGCACGACCGCGTCGGGTTCACGGACATCCCGCGCGTGGTCGAGGCCTGCATGGACGCCCATGAGCGCGATCAGGTACGCTCGATCGCCCAACTGCGCGATATCGACGCGTGGGCCCGTGCCCGCGCGTGCGAGCAGCTTGCGCGCATCGCCGGCTAAGATTGGATCTCATGGACTCCCTCTTCGGATTCATCGCCCCCATCTTCTGGGGCTTCGTCTTGCTTTCCGCTCTCGTCTTCGTGCACGAGGGCGGTCACTTTCTTGCGGCGCGCGCCTGCGGCGTGCGGGTGACCGAGTTCTTCCTCGGGATGCCTTGCCGCTTCAACCTCCATCACGTGTCACGCCGTATCGGCACGAAGTTCGGTATCACGCCGATCCTGCTCGGCGGCTACGCCGAGATCTGCGGCATGGACCCCACCGAGGTCGCCTGCGCGCCGGCGGTCCTTGCCTACGTGCACGAGCACGGCGTCGCCACGGTCGCCCAGATCGCACAGGACCTGGAGCTGTCCGAGGCCGAGGCCCTCGACGCCTGCGCGCTGCTCATGGGCTGGGGGTCGGTGGCGCCGCGCTACGACGAGGCGGCCGGCGAGCGCCCGGGCGGCTCGGAGTACCCGAGCACCTACGCCGCCATGCCGCGCGATGCCGCCGGGTCCACGATCTTCGACGGCCGCCGCTTCGAGCGCGCCGGCGCCACGCAGGAAGGGGAGCGCTGGGTGCCGCCCATGGGGCAGGAAGCGTTCTATGCCCAGGAGCGCTCGCGCACCTATATCGGCAAGGGGTTTTGGAAGCGCGCGTTCATGTTGCTCGCGGGCATCGGCGTCAACATCCTGACGGGCTTTCTGCTCATCGTGGCGGTCTATTCGGCGCTGGGGACGCAGGTCGTGGTGGACACCAACCGCGTCGGCGCCGTTGTCGACCACTCGCCCGCGGCCGAGGCGGGGCTTGCGGCGGGCGACGCGATTTCCTCGGTTGACGGCGCGGTCACCGACAGCTGGTCCGCCATTTTGGAAGCCCTGTCGTCGGCGCAGCCGGGCGATCGGATCTCACTCGGGGTCACCGATGCGGACGGGCAGCAGCGCAGCGTGACGGTCGAGCTCGGCGAGGACGGGCTGCTCGGCATCGAGGGCACCCAGGAGACGGTGCGGTTGAGCCCGCTCGATTCCTGCCGCATCGCGCTCGATAGCATCGCTCAGACGGCCCAGGGGGTCGCGCGCCTGCTCAATCCCTCCCAGACCATGGAGGTGCTCGACAGCTCCACCTCGATCGTGGGCATCTCGGTGATGTCGGCCCAGGCCGCGGCCGCCGGCCCGGCGGTCTTCCTGTCGTTTGCGGCGCTCATCTCCTTCTCCCTGGGCTTCATGAACCTGCTGCCCATTCCGCCGCTGGACGGCGGCAGGCTCCTGATCGAGGCGATCCAGGCCCTCACGCGTCGCACGGTGCCCCTGCGGGTTCAAAGCGCGATTTCGATCGTGGGCATCGTGCTGTTCGGCGCGCTGTTCCTGTACATGTTCCGAGCCGACGTGCTCCGGTTCCTCTAGGGTGAGGTGACTTCGATGGAATCGATCGACGTTCGCTGCGCGCGTGCGCGCACCCGTGCCGTCAACGTGGGCGGCGTCCGCATCGGTGGCGGGGCGCCGGTGGCGGTGCAATCCATGACCTGCACGCCCACCGCCGATGCCGCAGCGACCCTCGAGCAGGTGCGCGCGCTGGCGCAGGCGGGCTGCGACCTGGTTCGGGTCTCGGTGCCCACCGCCGCGGCGCTCGAGGGCTTCCGCGAGGTGTGCGCCTCCTCCCCGGTGCCGATCGTGGCCGACATCCACTTCGACCACCGCCTGGCGATCGGCGCGGTACGGGCGGGCGCGGCGAAGCTGCGCATCAACCCGGGCAACATCGGCAGCTGGGAGAAGGTCGACGCCGTGATCGAGGCGGCGGGCGAGGTCGGCTGCGCGATCCGCATCGGCGTCAACGCCGGCTCGCTCGAGGACGACATCGCCGCCCGCGATGGGCTCACGCAGGCCGAGAAGCTCGTCATGTCGAGCATGCGCTTTGTCGAGCACTTCCATTCGCGTGGCTTTTCGGACATCGTGCTGTCGGCCAAGGCCCACAGCGTGGCCACGACCGTGGATGCCTATCGGGCGCTGTCGCGCGAGCTGCCCGAGATTCCGCTGCATCTGGGCGTGACCGAGGCCGGCGGCGTGCGCCAGGGCACCATCAAGAGCTCGATTGCGCTGGGGATGCTGCTCGCCGAGGGCATCGGTGACACCATGCGCGTGTCGCTTACCGCCGATCCGGTGGAGGAGGTGCCGGTGGCCTGGGGGATCCTCTCGGCGCTGGGCCTGCGCCGCCGTGGACCCGAGATGGTCTCGTGCCCCACCTGCGCGCGCTGCCAGGTTGACCTCATCGGCATCGCCGGCGAGGTCGAGCGCCGGCTTTCTGCCTGCACCAAGCCGATCTCGGTAGCGGTGATGGGGTGCGTGGTGAACGGGCCGGGGGAGGCTGCCGACGCCGATGTGGGCGTTGCCTGTGGCCGCGGCTCCGCGATGCTCTTCCGCCACGGGCAGGTGGTGCGCAAGGTGCCGGCCGATGCCATCGTGGAGTCCCTGATGGAGGAGATCGACGCGCTGTAAGGGCGCTCGCGCCCGCGGCCCCGTCTCAGCCCGGCTGGTCTTCACCTCGAAGTCGAGGGGGCTCGTCCACCTTCCTTTCGGCCTCGGGTCAGCCCGGCTGGTCTCCACCTTGGCCTGCGCGCCCGCGGCCCGGCGCCTTCGCATCACAGGCGCGCGGCCGCCGCGCCCGGAACAGACGGGCGCTGTCTTTTTCGAGCCGTTCGCCGCCTTGCGTGGCCGAGGTGGGCGCTACGGGTCCCCAACCTGCTATTATCGATACCGTTTGCCTGTTCTCAATCAAGGAGGTCGCTGTGTCCAAGACCCGCGCCATGAAGATGTCGAGCCTGTATGCCCCCACGCTGAAGGAGGACCCCGCCGAGGCGGAGCTCGCCAGCCATCGGCTCATGCTGCGCGCCGGCATGATCCGCAAGCAGGCGGCGGGCCTGTACAGCTACCTGCCGCTCGCGTGGCGCTCGCTGCGCAAGATCGAGCGCATCGTGCGCGACGAGATGGAGGCCGCCGGTGCGCAGGAGATGCTCATGCCCATCATGGTGGACGCCGACGCCTGGCGCGATTCGGGTCGCTACAACGCCTACGGCCCCGAGCTCATGCGCTTCGCCGACCGCCATGGGCGCGAGTTCGTCTTGGGCCCCACCCATGAGGAGACCGTCACCGACCTCATCAAGAACGAGCTGAAAAGCTACAAGCAGCTCCCGGTGAACCTCTATCAGATTCAGGACAAGTTCCGCGATGAGATGCGACCGCGCTTCGGGCTCATGCGCGGCCGCGAGTTCATCATGAAGGACGGCTACTCGTTCAACGCCACGCAGGAAAGCCTGCAGGAGACCTATGACGCGATGAAGGACGCCTATGCCAACATCTGCGAGCGCTGCGGCATCAAGGCGCTGCCCGTTGTGGCCGATTCGGGCCAGATCGGCGGCGACACGAGCGTCGAGTTCATGGCGCTAGCCGATGCCGGTGAGGCGGCACTCGTCTACTGCGACGCCTGCGGGTATGCCGCCGATGACGAGGCGGCCTCCACGCAGGTCGCGGTGACCGAGGGCCCCGGCGACGGGAGCCTTCAGAAGGTCCACACCCCCGGCATGGGCACGATCGCGGCCGTGGCGGCGTTTTTCGGCTTCCCCGAGAACGGCACCCGCAAGTCGCTCGCGCTCATCGATGCCGCCGGCGCGCCCGTCGTGGCGATCGTCCCCGGCGACCACGAGCTCAACGACTGCAAGGCCGAGCACGTCTTCGGCGAGGGCTATCGCATGATGAGCGACGAGGAGCTCGAGCGCTATGGCCTCATCAAGGGCTTCATCGGGCCGGTGGGCCTGCCCGCGGGCATCCGCCTGGTGTGCGATACCTCGCTCAAGGGCTCTGCGCGGTGGGCGTGCGGTGCCAACGAGGCCGACTGCCACTTCACCGGCGCCTGCCCGGGGCGCGATTTTGAGCCCGACGCCTGGGAGGACCTCGTCACCGTGGTGGCCGGCGACCCCTGCCCGCACTGCGGCGCGCCGCTCGAGGCCGCGCGCGGCATCGAGGTGTCCCAGGTCTTCCAGCTCGGCACGAAGTACTCCGAGGCCATGGGGGCCACGTTTGCCGACGAGAACGGCGAGGAGCGCCCGTTTCTGATGGGCTGCTACGGCGTGGGCGTCTCGCGCACCCTGGCGGCCGCCGTCGAGCAGCACAACGACGAGCACGGCATCATTTGGCCGGTGTCCATCGCGCCGTATGAGGTGTCGGTCATTCCACTCGACCCTGATAAGGAGCCGTGCGCCAGCGCCTGTGCGGAGCTGGTGGAGGCGCTTGTTGCCGAGGGCATCGAGGTGGTGGTCGATGACCGCGCCGAGCGTCCGGGTGTGAAGTTCGCCGACAACGACCTCATGGGCTTCCCGTATCAGGTTGTGCTGGGCCGCCGCGGTCTTGCAAACGGTACCGTCGAGCTCAAGGATCGCGCCACGGGTGAGCGCCAGGATGTGCCGGTGGCCGAGGCGGCCGCGCGCGTGGCCGAGCTGGTGCGCGCGCAGCGGCGCTAGGCGCTGCCGGGCGAAAGCTCGCCGGGCGGGACTTTTTTGGAAAAAGTTCTTGCACGATGCGACCGGTTCGCGTATAGTACTTTTTCGTTGCTTGGGGGCGTAGCTCAGCTGGGAGAGCGCTTGACTGGCAGTCAAGAGGTCAGGGGTTCGATCCCCCTCGTCTCCACCCTGCAACATTCTCCTTCATGTGGGGGCGTAGCTCAGCTGGGAGAGCGCTTGACTGGCAGTCAAGAGGTCAGGGGTTCGATCCCCCTCGTCTCCACCACGTGAACTACAGCCTCCGGGAAACCGGGGGCTTTTTCTTTGCGGGCTCATGGCGCAACGGTTAGCGCAGGGGACTCATAATCCCTGGGTTGCAGGTTCGAATCCTGCTGGGCCCACCATCGAATTCCAAGGCCGGGCCGTGTGCTCGGCCTTCTGCATATGCCGCCCGTCTCGATGGGTGCGGAGACTCGCCATCGTCTCAAAGTGTTTCGCTAAGGTTGGAAATCAACGCCCGTTTCGCCCGCGCAAAAAAGTTCAAAATTCTGCTTGCATGCCAGAAGCGGACCGTGCTATAGTTCTCCTTGCTGAAAAGCACGGGCGATTGGCTCAGGGGTAGAGCATATCCTTCACACGGATGGGGTCACAAGTTCGAATCTTGTATCGCCCACCATCACACTTTGAGGGTCCAGGCAACTGGGCCCTTTTTGCTATCGAGTGAGTTCATAGGGGAGAGGCCATGATCCTCCAAGTCGACAAGATCGAGAAGTCCTTCGGCGCCCGCACCCTGTTCACCGGCGCGTCGCTTCAGGTGAACGCGCATGAGCGCTACGCCCTGGTGGGCCCCAACGGCGCGGGCAAGACCACGCTGCTCAAGATCATCATGGGCCTGGATGCGCCCGACGCCGGCAGCGTCACCTTCGCCAAGGACGCCAACGTGGGCTATCTCGAGCAGGAGACCAAGCTCGCCTCCGATGTCCCCATCATCCGCGAGGTGATGGACGCCGCCCTCGAGATCCGCCAGCTCGGCGAGCGGGCCGAGGAACTGCAGGTCAAGATCGCCGAGTCGGGCGCTGCCGGCGACGTCCCGCAGGCACTGCTCGACGAATACGGGCACGTGCAGGACCGCTTCGAGCGCCTGGGGGGCTACGAGCTGGAGAGCAACGCCCGCCAGATCCTGGCCGGTCTGGGCTTCGCGCCCGCCGATTTCGACCGGCCCTGCGCCGAGTTCTCGGGCGGCTGGCAGATGCGCATCGCGCTCGCCAAGCTCTTCCTGCGCCACCCGGACGTGCTCATGCTCGACGAACCCACCAACCACCTCGATCTGGAGAGCGTGCAGTGGCTGCGCGGCTTCATTTCGAGCTACGAGGGCGCAGTGCTCATCGTGAGCCATGACCGCGCGTTCATGGACGCCTGCGTGGACCACGTCGCCGCACTCGAGAACCGCCGCATCACCACCTACGTTGGCAACTACAGCTCCTATCTCAAGCAGCGCGAGGACAACCTCGAGCAGATGCGGGCCAAGCGCGCCGCCCAGGAGCGCGAGATCGCCCACATGCAGGTGTTCGTGGATAAGTTCCGCTACAAGCCCACCAAGGCGGCGCAGGCCCAGGAGCGCATGCGCCGCATCGAGCAAATCCGCCGTGAGCTCGTGATCCTGCCCGAGGGGCACAAGCACGTGAACTTCACCTTCCCCGACCCGCCGCGCACCGGCGACATGGTGATCTCGCTCAAGGACTTCTCCAAACGCTACGGGGACAAGACCCTGTACGAGGATGCGAACCTCACCCTGTATCGCGGCGACCGCGTGGCGCTCGTGGGGCCCAACGGCGCCGGTAAGTCGACGCTGCTCAAGCTGCTGCTCGGCCGCGAGACACCCACCGAGGGCACGCGCACGCTCGGCACGCACGTGGGCGTGGCCTACTACGCCCAGCATCAGCTCGAGGGCATGAGCGAGGCCAACACGGTGCTGCAGGAGATCGACGCGGTGGCCCCCACCTGGACGGTGCCGCAGCAGCGCAGCCTGCTGGGTGCATTCCTGTTCGCCGGCGACGACGTGGACAAGCGCGTGGGCGTGCTGTCGGGCGGTGAGCGGGCGCGTTTGGCGCTCGCCAAGATGCTCGTGGCACCCGAGGCGCTGCTGTGTTTGGACGAGCCCACCAACCACCTGGACATCGATTCGGTGGACATGCTGGAAGGCGCCCTCAAGAACTTCCCGGGCACCATCGTGTTGATCAGCCACGATGAGCACCTGGTGCGGTCGGTCGCCAACCGCGTGGTGGACATCCGCGACGGCAAGCTCACCGTGTACGACGGCGATTACGACTACTACCTGTTCAAGCGCGAGGACCTGGCGCAGCGCGCGCAGGCCGTAGCGGCTCCCACCGCAGCGGATGCCGCGGCGAAGCGCGCCGAGGCCGCGCCCGCTGCCGAGATGGCATCCGCGCCAGCGCGCGAGGGCAAGAAGACCCGCGAGCAGCGCCGGGCGGAGGCGGCGGCGCGCGCCGAGCTCAATCGGCGTCTCAAGGGCACCAAGGCCCGCCTGAAGCAGGTCGAGAGCGACCTGGCCGCCAAGCGCGGCCGCTATGACGAGCTCATGGAACTCATGGCCAGCGAGGAGCTCTACGCCGACCAAGATGCCTTCGCGGCGGCGCTGGCCGAGTACAACGGGCTCAAGCAGGAGCTCCCCACCCTGGAGGACGAGTGGCTGGAGCTGTCGGCCACGATCGAGGAGGAGACGGCCCGTGGCTGCGCGTAAGGCGGGCGCGCTGGCCCTCACGATCGTTGCGGTCTGCTGCCGGGTGCTTGCCTGGGCCCTCTGCGCGCTGACGGTGCTGCTGTGCTTCAGCGGCGTCTCCACCAAGCTGCGGCTCGTGAACCTGGTGGTCGACCTCACCCAGGCCCTGCCGGCGCTCATCGCTGGCTACGGGCTGGTGCCCACCCCGATGGGCGGGGTCTTCCGCCTCGACTTCGCGCTCGTGGCCGCCGGCCTGTTCGTTGTCGACTACATCTGCGTCCGCGCGGCGCGCTTGATCAGATAGGGGAGCGTCCATGAACTTCGATCCTGCCGGCATGCTGGCGAGCGCCCTGGCGGTCATCATCGGCATCGTGGTGCACGAGAGCGCCCATGCGCTTGCCGCCTTCGCGCTGGGCGATGCCACGGCGCGCGCACAGGGCCGCGTGTCGCTGAACCCCCTGAACCACATCGACCCGTTCGGCACCGTGCTGCTGCCCCTGCTCATGATCGCCGCCGGCGGCCCGGTGTTCGCCTTCGCCAAGCCGGTGCCGGTGTATCTGGGCAACCTCAAGCACCCGAAGCGCGACGAGGTCCTGGTGTCGCTGGCGGGTCCCGCCTCGAACATCGTGCTTGCGGTTGCGGCGGCGCTGGGTCTCAGCGCCCTGGCCGGCAGCCCCGAGGCCGTCGTGCGGCTGCTCGGCGAGGGCGGCTTCACAATGCTCGTGACGCTGTGCTTCACGGCCATCTCGGTCAACCTGTCGCTCGCCTTCTTCAACCTCATCCCGCTGCCGCCGCTCGACGGCTCCTCGATCCTCGTGCCGTTCCTGCGCGGGGAGGCGCTTGCCACCTACTACCGCATCCAGCGCTATGCGATGCCGATTCTTCTGGTGGTGCTCTACCTGCTGCCGAGCGTGCTGCATATCGATCTGATCGGCCTGTACTTCAGCGTGACCGTGGACCCTCTGTACCTGACCCTTGTCAGCTTCGCGCTCGGTCTGTAGTGCGCTACACTAAGGGTTTGCCAAGGCGAACGTGGACGGCGAAGGAGGGCTGAGGTGTCATATCGCGTATCGACGCAGGTCTACTCCGGGCCGTTCGACCTGCTGCTGCAGCTGGTGAGCCGCCAGAAGGTCGACATCGGCTCCATCTCGATCGCCGAGGTGGCCGAGCAATACCTGACAGAGGTCGACCGGCTCGAGGCGCTCGACCTCGATGTGGCGAGCGACTTTCTACTGGTAGCGGCCACCTTGCTCGACATCAAGGCCGCCTCGCTCGTGCCCGACGACGAGCCGGGCGGGGCGCCCGCCATGGAGGACATGGACGATCTGGCCGATCTTGACGGCGACGCCCTGCGCGAGGTCCTCATCCAGCGCCTGATCGCCTACAAGCAGTTCCGCGCCGCCGCCATGGCGCTCGGGGCCCGCATGGAGGCCGAAAGCCACATGCACCCGCGCGTGGCCGGGCCCGATCCGGAGTTTTTGAATCTCATGCCCGATTACCTGGCGGGGATCACTTTGCGCGGGCTGGCGGTCATCTGCGCCGACCTCGACGGGCGCCGCGAGACGTTTCTGCTGGAGGCCGAGCACGTGGCGCCGCATCGGGTGCCGCTCGAGCTCACGGTGGCCTCCGTGGACCGCATGACCGCCGCGCACCCGCATACCACCTTCCGCGAGCTGGTGGGTGACGAGACGACGACCGAGCAGCTGGTGGCAACGTTTCTGGCGATCCTGGAGCTTGCGAAGCGCGGCTCGCTCGTCCTGTCGCAAGATGAGAACTTCGGCGCGATCGCGATCGATCGCGTGGCCGGGGCCGCAGCCTACCGCCCCGGCGACGGCACGCTGTTTGAGGAGGAGGATGCATGAGGGAGCTCGAAAGGCTTGACGATGCGTCGCTGAAAGGCGCGCTCGAGGCCATGCTGCTCGTATCGAGCGACCCGGTGAGCGCCAGCCAGCTTGCCGGCACGCTCAAGGCCACGCCCGGCGAGGTCGCCTCGCTGCTGGCTGAGCTCAAGGTCGAGTACGAGGAGGCTAATCGCGGCTTCCAGCTGCGCGAGGTGGCAGGCGGCTGGCGCCTGTTCACCCATCCGGCCTACCACGACCAGGTCGAAGCGTTCGTGCTGTCCTGGGATACGCAGCGCCTGTCGCAGGCGGCCCTCGAGGCGCTCGCGGTGATCGCCTACCATCAGCCGGTCACGCGCGAGATGGTCAAGGGCATCCGCGGGGTGAACTCCGACGGCGTCATCTCCTCGCTGGTGGATAAGGGCCTGATCCGCGAGGTGGGGCGCGACAGCGAGCGCGGCCAGGCGATCCTGTACGGCACCACCAACGCCTTCCTCGAGAAGTTCGGGCTGCGCTCCACGCGCGATTTGCCCGACCTGGAGCAGTTCGCCCCCGACGAGCAGGCGCGCCAGTTCATCCGCGAGCGCCTCTCGGGCCGCTCGATCTCCTCGACGATCGACGAGGTCGCCGGCGATCTGGACGAGGAGCGCGAGCTGATCGACGACGCGTCCGCCGACGAGGTTGCGGCCCTGGATGGGGACGCCGCGGCGGCCGACGCGCTGGGCGGTGTCGCGGAAGGGGATGCCGATGAGTGAGCAGCGCGTGCATCCCGGCGATGCCATGCTTGTCCCCATGCGCCTGCAGCGCTTCCTGGCGCGCGCCGGTGTGGCGAGCCGCCGCGGCTCGGAGGCTCTGATGAGCGCCGGGCGCGTGCGCGTGAACGGCGAGGTCGCCTCGGAGCTGGGCTGCAAGGTCGACCCGGCCCGCGACCGCGTGACGGTCGACGGTGTCCCGGTGGCCCTGGGCGCCGGTGCGTCCTACCTCATGCTCAACAAGCCGGCGGGCGTGCTCACCACGATGAGCGACCCCTATGGGCGGCCGTGCGTGGCCGACCTTGTCGCCTCCGCGCGTATCCCAGGGCTGTTCCCGGTGGGCCGGCTGGATATGGACACCACGGGACTTCTGCTGTTCACCACCGACGGGGAGCTGGGCCAGCGCCTGCTGCACCCGTCCCACCATGTGTGGAAGACCTACATCGCGCAGGTCGACGGGCGCGTGTATGACGAGGAGCTCGAGCCGTTGCGTCGCGGCATCGAGCTGGACGACGGGCCGTGCGCCCCGGCCCGCTGCCGCGTGCTGGACGCCCGCGATCGCGCCGCGCGTCGGGCTCCTGCAAGCGCCGGGGCGCCGGTGGGCACCACGTGCGTGGAGGTGCAGCTGCACGAGGGGCGCAAGAACCAGGTGAAGCGCATGCTCTCCCGCATCGGTCACCCGGTCATCGCCCTGCATCGCCCGCGGTTCGGCGCGCTGGAGCTGGGCGACCTGGCGCTGGGCGCCTGGCGTCTGCTCACCCCCGAAGAGATTGCCACCCTGGACGACGCCTCGTCCCGGTAAGGAGGATTTCCATGATCGTTGCCATCGACGGGCCCGCCGGTTCGGGCAAGTCCACCATCGCGCGTGAGATCGCGGCGCGCCTCGGCTTCTCGAAGCTCGACACCGGCGCCATGTACCGCTGCGTGGCCTTGGCCGCGCTCGAGCGCGACGTCGCGCTCGATGACGCACCCGCCGTCGGCGCGCTCGCCGATGCGCTCGCCATCGAGTTCGGCGCGGAGCGCGCGGGCAACGTCGCGGTGTACCTGGACGGATGCGACGTGAGCGACGCGATTCGCACCCCGGCGGTCGACCGTGCCGTGTCGGCCGTGGCGGCCAACCCCGCCGTGCGCGTGGCCATGCTCGCGCCGCAACGCGCCTTCGCGCAGGGCCGCGACGTGGTGGCGGAGGGGCGCGACATCGGCTCGGTGGTGTTTCCCGCCGCCGAGCTCAAGGTGTTTCTGACCGCCGATCCGCGCGAGCGAGCGCGCCGCCGTGTCCTGCAGCGCCATGCGGGCAAGGACGTGGACCCCGCCGTTCTCGAGGCCGAGATCGCCCAGACCCTGTCCGACATCGAGCGGCGCGATGCGGCCGATGCGGGCCGCGCCGCCGCGCCGCTGGTGTGCCCGCCCGACGCCGTCCGCATCGATTCGACCGCCAGCACCATCGACCAGATCGTCGACCAGATTTCCGCGCTGGTTGCCGACCGCCGTTAGGAGACGCCCCATGCGCCTGTTTTCCGCCACCGCCGACGAGTACTATGCGCATGCGACCTGGGAGTACCCGCTGCCCATCCGCGCCCTGTTCCGCTTCGTCGCCCTCGTGCTGCTTGCCTTTTCCCGCGTGATGTGGCGCGCCCGCCTGGAGAACGCGCAGGCGCTGCTGGCGGGCGGCTCCACCGGCTCGGTCATCATCTGCAACCACACCTCCATGGCCGAGGTGGTGGCCATCTGGTCGACCCTGCGCTGCGCGGGCCGCTCGCCGCGCCCCATCGCCAAATCCGAGTTCTACACGAACTCCCTGGTGGCATGGGCGTTTTCGCGCGCCGGGGCGATCCCGGTGGCCCGCGGCACGGCCGACCTCAAAACGGTGCGCGCCGCCCAGCATGCGCTACAGCGCGGCGAGGACATCCTGATCTTCCCCGAGGGCACCCGCGTGCGCACCGACGACCAGCCCGTCACCATCCACGGCGGCTTCGCGCTGATGGCCTCGATGGCCAAGGCGCCGGTGGCCCCCATGGCGGTGTGCGGCTTTCGCGACGTGACGCCGGCCGGCAAGCGCCTTATGCGCCCCGTGCGCTGCTGGATGCGCGCCGGCGAGCCCGTGGACGCCACCGCCGCTCCGGCCGGGCTCAAACGCGGCGAGCGCCTGCAGTGGGTGGAGGACGAGGCTGTGAGGCGCATGTACGCCCTGCGCGACGAGCTGCGCGCCGAGCATCCGGGGAGGTTCTAGCATGGATGCACCGGTTATCGAGATCGCCGCGCACGCCGGGGTGTGCTACGGCGTCGAGCGGGCGCTCACCATGGCGCTCGATGCCGCCGCATCCGCTGCGGACGGGCACGCCGTGAGCACCTTGGGCCCCCTCATCCATAACCCGCTCGTCGTGCACGAGCTGGCGGAGCGCGGCGTCGTGGCGGCGCCGACTGCGCAGGAGGCTGCGCCCGGCACCCTCGTCATCCGCGCGCACGGCGTGACCCCCGCCGCGATCGAGGACGCGCGCGAGCGCGGGCTCGCCGTGCTCGACGCCACCTGCCCGTATGTGAAGAAGGTCCACGCGGCCGCCGAGCGGCTGGTCCGCGAGGGATTCCAGCTGCTGGTGATCGGGGAGAGCGGACACCCCGAGGTCGAGGGGATCTTGGGCCACGCCGCGGGCGCCGCGCGCGTGATCGCGTCTGCCGCCGACCTGGACGGCATCGAGCTGGCGCGGCGGGTGGGCGTGGTCGTGCAGACCACGCAGACCGCCGCCGTCCTGTCCGAGGTCGTAGCGGCGCTGGCGCCGCGCGTGGGCGAGCTGCGCGTGGTCAACACCATCTGCGCCGCCACGCAGGAGCGCCAGGACAGCGCTGCCGAGCTCGCTGCCCGTGCCGACGTCATGCTGGTGGTGGGCGGTCGCAACTCGGGCAACACACGCCGCCTCGCCGAGATCTGCCGCGTCCGCTGCGCGGCCGCCCATCACATCGAGGACGCCGCAGAGATCGACCCCTCTTGGTTCGCCGGTGCGCGTCTGGTGGGCATCACCGCCGGCGCCTCCACGCCGGCCGCCCATATCGAGCGCGCCCGCCGCGCGGTGGCGGCGCTTGCGGAGGCATGATGGACACCGCCGCCCCCACCGTCGCCTCCTACGCGCAGGCCCCAGCCTCCTATGCGCCCTCGCATGTCGTTGAGGGGGAGGGCGGCCTGGTTGTTGCCGTGACGCCCGAATCGCCCGCCGACGACGTGGGCATCGAGCCGGGCATGCGCGTCCTGACGGTTGCCGGCAAGCCGCTCACCGATATGATCGTGTGGCTGTGGGAGGCCGCCGACGACGAGGTCGAGATCGAGGTATACGATCCACGTGACAACACGGTGACCCCGGTGGTGCTTGAGCGCTTCAGCGGCGAGGAGTGGGGCCTGGAGTTCGACGGGGCGGTGTTCGACGGCATGCGCACCTGCGTGAACGCCTGCGTGTTCTGCTTCATGACCATGCTGCCGCGCGAGAGCCGCCGCTCGCTGTCCATCCGCGACGACGACTACCGGCTGAGCTTTCTGCAGGGCAATTTCGTCACCCTGACCAACATGACGGACGCTGAGGTGGACGATGCGGTCGACAAGATGCTGTCGCCCATGAACGTATCGCTGCACGCGATCACGCCCGAGGTGCGGCGTCGCCTGATCGGCCGGCATGCGGCGCGCGGCATCGAGGTGCTCGAGCGCCTGCTTGCCGCGGGGATCGAGATTCACGCGCAGATCGTGCTGTGCCCGGGCCTGAACGACGGGGACGAGCTGGCCGCCACGCTGTCCTACGTGGAGGCGCATCCGGGCATCACCAGTCTGGCCATCGTTCCGTTGGGGTTCACCAAGCATCAGAAGCGCTTCACGACGTCGTATTCCGACGACGTCGAGGCTTCGCGGGCGGTGGTTCGTCTGATCGAGCCGTTTCAGCGCCGGGCGCGCGCCGAGCGCGGCCACACGGTGTTCCAGCTCGCCGACGAGTTCTACATCGACGCTGCGATGGAGGTCCCGTCTGCCGAGACCTACGATGGGTTCCCGCAGTTCTACGATGGCATCGGCATGCTGCGGACGTTTCTTGACGAGGTGGCGCGCCTGCGCATCGAGCGCGCGTCGGAAATCGCGCGCCTGGCCGCGGCGCTCGGCTCCCGCGGTCTGGAGCTCATGGCCGTGTGCGGCGAGGCGGCCGTCACGACCTTCGGCGCCTTCTGCGACCTGTTCGGCTCGAGCGCGCGCCCGCATGCGATCAAAAACGAGTACTTCGGCGGCAACGTGAACGTCACCGGACTCATCTGCGCCTGCGACCTGCTGGCCCAGCTGCCGCGTGAGCTTGCCGGTACGTTTGTGCTGCTGCCTGAGGTGATGTTCAACCACGACGGCCTCACGCTCGATGGCGATACGTGCGCCCACGTTGAGGTGGAGGTTGCCGCGCGCGGTGGCATCGTGGCGTGCTCGGTTCCCGCGCCGTCCCAGATGCTCGCCGCCTGCCTAGCCGCCCTTGAGTGCTAGCTCGTAAGGGCGGCTCGCGCGCGAACGCGGCACTCGAGAAGGCGCGGACCTTTGGCAGTGTTCCATTTGAGTTGCTTTAGCCCCTCAATTTGTGCGCTTTGTGTCGTTGTTTCTCAATCGGCAAGTGGGTCAATCATCTAACCTGCCTTGCCTATAATCGAGACAGCTTCAAAGAGTTGCAGACATTCGAATGTCCATTGGTATCTCATGTATGAAAGGGGCCGGTATGGACGCGATGGTGTTAGAAACTCAAAGATGGCTCAACCACGAGTATTCAGATGTACAGGGCTGGGTCTCGCTAAAGGAAGATGGAATAACTGGCTGGGGTACCATTGGGGCCCTGACGCGTGCCCTGCAACACGAGCTCGGGATTGCAACGCTATCGTCCAATTTCGGTGAAACCACCTCTCGTGAGTTTACCTCGCAGATCGGTGTAATAGATTCTTCAGCGAATGTAAGCCAGAACGTTTTGAGGATTTTGTCAGGCAGTCTATGGTGCAAAGGGTATCCTGCCGCAGGTTTTAATGGAACGATCTCTTTTGAGGCGCTTTCTGGCTCGATTGGGAGGGTCTGTACTGATTTGGGGATTGCCCAAACGGGTGTTAACGTGAAGCTGATGAAATCGCTTCTCTCAATGGATGCTTACGTTATCCCTTCTGGCAGTCGTGGAAGTGGGGAGGTTAGAGAGTTTCAGCAATGGCTCAACGGAATGTATTCAGGTCGCAAGAACTTTGCATTGATTCCATGTGACGGGATTCCGCAGCGAAACATGCTGACCGGAGTTTTCTATGCGATTCAGTTTGAAATAGGAATGGATGACGAGACTGCCAACGGATATTTTGGTCCGGGGACAAAAGAGGGCCTACGGACGCGCGCTACCGTGCAGCTTGGCAGTGTTGACAATTCTAAGAATTTCGTGCACTTGTGTCAGGGGTCTCTCAGGCTCAACGGTTACCAAGCTTCATTTGACGGAGTATTCGGATCGTCGACCCAAGCTCTAGTGCGTAGCTTTCAGTCCGATATGCAGTTGGAATCGGATGGGGTTTGTGGCTACGGCACATGGTGCGCGATGCTCGTTTCCTGCGGTGATGAAACCCGATCTACAGCAGGCTTTGATACGAATAAGCAGTTGACGTTTGAAGACTACAATGCTGCGAAGGCTGCTGGGTATTCATATGTCGGTCGATACACAGTGGGTGCAGGGAAGTTCATATCGTCTAACGAACTGGCTTCGATGAAGCAAGCAGGAATGTTACTGTTCCCGATTCATCAGCGTTTTAATAATTCCGTATCTGAAATGACGGAAGAAAACGGCTTAGCTCAAGGTATCGAGGCGGTCGAGAGGGCTCGAGCTTTGGGGGCTTCCGAATGGGTCAATACTGTTTTTCTGCGTTGACTTTGACCCGACTGATGATGAAGTGAGCGGCCCGGTCTCACGCTTTTTTAAAGCGGTCCATGATTCGGTTACCGAAATACCGAACTGGACATTCGAAATTGGTGTATACGGTACCAGGAATGTGTGCGAATCGATTATTTCGAAGGGGTTCGCTTCTACTGCATTCATTGCTGGGATGTCCTGGGGTTGGTCGGGCAACATGGGGTTCCCTATGCCGAAGAAATGGTCCTATAACCAGATTGCTGGTTCAACCCTAACAAGCGGATCGAAGGTCATTGATATTGATAAGGTGGTTGTTTCGAGTAAGGCGACGAGTGTATCCCTGTCAGATGTGACGGTGCCCCCTACGACCCAGAAAGGCGAAGCTCCGACTGCCACAGGGTTTGATATGTTGTTTGAGTGGGTGGTGAGAGCGGAGCTTGCTTCAGAGCGCGCTGGCATCGCACAACCGCAGCTTGCTGAGGTTGTGCTGGGTTTTTTGAGAAAGCCAACATACTGGAGCGAAGATTTGAAAACTTCACTTCTGTGGCAAGCGTATACTCCCGAAGCTCTGATTCCTCAGAGGGCTGGTGCGGAACAGCTCATGTCGGCGATTGATACAACGAAGGACGTCCGGAAAGAGGCGGAAACGGGGAGCGCCTCATATCACGACTATCCGCATCTTGCTGCCTCGACCCTTGGGTATCTCTGCCATCCCGAGCAGGGGTCTGTTCCCGTAGGGAATGTTTTTTCGCTTGGCGATTTGGGTGCTTGGGAGCTGGACCTCATTACGCTGTGGCGTGACTATTTGAATAGCGGGGTTGCCGATCTCCGTACCTATATGAGAAGGAAGTTTGCTGCTCTACCCGCAGGAGATTCATCGATGTCTTTCGCAGATACGATAGCGGACGCAGATGCATATTTGATTGCAAGCGAGCTGCTTCGTGACCGGTCGAGGCGTCTATCAACTGTTCTGCGCACTCTGTATAAACAGCATTCAGTTGATAGGTTTGCAGCTTTTTATGCAATGCGTTTTCAGGGGTCAAAAGATGTATTTTCTGAGGTTTTGAGACGCTACACAAGTCCTGAATACTACCAAGTTCTTGAGTCTATTTTCGGAACGGTGATAGATTTCGCCTTTAACATTCCCAGGCGCCCAACTGAAAGCGAGTTGTCTGTCATTGCAGACGTTGTCTACGAATCGGCGCATGGTGGTCTGTCTGTGTATTAGCTGATGGTTTCCATCATCCCTAAAGCAAGGTGACGGTTGCTTGCATCAGTTGATCCCTTCGTCTCGTTGAGGAGGTGACATATGGTTTCAAGGCGAATCCCTGTCGTTGATATTCGTATGAAACGAATATCAACCTGGTTGCATACGGTTGCTATTTCGATTTTAATCGCCGTTTCGATACCTATTGCGGTTCGTGTTGCGTTCGGTGGATACGTGAGGTTCCAAAAACACACGATGCCACTGCTATTCGGTTTGCTCAGCTGCGCATGCGGCCTGATCGCTGAATCGCGACGGTTGGATGGGCTGAAGCACCGGCTCGTTTCTCTGGTGGCGGTCATATTTCTTACCGTGTCCCTTACGTACGTAACGTTTAACAGGCACGAAGAGTACGTGGTCACAAAAGGGACGACTACCTATATCGCAGAAGTCGCGTTCTCATTCAATGATAACGATGACACCATCAAGCTTTTTCGTCCCGTATGGATGTTGTTCCAAGAAAAAGACCCTGTCGCTTCAGTCAAAGCAATTTCACTGCCGAACCGTGCGAGCATCCATACCGAAGACCGGCATGAGGTCGTTCGCTCAATCGAAGAGAATATCGAAAGGTTCAATTGGTGTGGCGGATAGTCTGGCGGCATGCATATGCACTGAAGGTCTTAGGTTGGGTGAAACGGCAAGTAAAGGATGAAATATGGCTGGACAATGTGGTCAAACAATCAATCCGTATTCTGTTGCATTCTCCGGCGCGCGGACCGCTTCGGAGTTCAGTACGAACCAGTTTCGGGTTGAGTTAAGGCGTGGAGTTTATAATGGTGCCTTGTGGGTATGGATCAGGTCTACTGTCCTGTCCGGAAGTAATTATCAATGGGGATCGACTGTCGAATTGAATACGCCGTGCGGCACCGTGAAAGGCCTTCCTTATGGTAGTGGCGACAACTGGGATGTGGGAGCAAGTCGGTGCAGCCCTGCGATTTGCCTCGGAACTCCCGTTTCGTATACTACAGTTGTTTTTTCCGGAGCAGCATCGGGCAGCAACGCTTCGAAGACTGCACGGGTAATTTAAACGCGTGACTTGCGGCGGCATCTTTGCGGGCAGCAGGGATGCCGCCATCTGATTGGATTCGTATGCGCTTGCTTGGGGATGCCTGCCATAGGTTCGTTAGCTTACTTGCGGCAACATTGTTTTGTTGCGTACTTGCTGGAGCAAGCGGGTGCGCTTCTGCCGAGTCGGACGTGTGCGCGTCTGGCGGTATCGCGAAATCGGGTTCTTCCGCTGCGGCGGCTCTCACGGGTTCCGAGCTGTCCGATACGGATGATTCGGCCCATGTGCATACCGATGAGTCAGTCATGGCCTCGATGGCGTGTGAACCGGTTGACAGCGCTTTGCTTGAGCGCATGAGGATACAGCTTGGATACCCGCGCCGCGCCGTTCAGGTCGAGGTTGGGGAGGGGCTCACGTCCGGAGAGCTCTGGTGGGTGGTTGTCTTGGATTCCCCGCCGGACGATAGCTACGACTGGGGCCTGAGGGCCTTTCTGACGAACGCGCCGGGGCTCTCCGAAGGTGGCACATGGATTGATGTTGACTTCAAAAGTTCCGATCCATGGAAAAATGTCACCTGGGATACCGAGCGGCTCGCGCGCGCGAACGCGGCACTCGAGAAGGCGCTTGCGTATATGGAATCCTCTTCTTGAGCAAGCTCCGTTGTGCGGAAGGAGGCCTTTTGCGCACCGCGCGGCAACCGTGACCGAGCGCATGTCGATTCTGGCGTATCGGGCCGCGCGGGGGCGGGTAGACTGGTCGGGCATGGTAGACTTGCTGCCATATGCACAGTATGCAAGGAGTCCGTTTATGTCGAAACCTGTCGTTGCCATCGTCGGCCGCCCGAACGTGGGCAAGTCGACGCTGGTGAACCGCATTGCGCAAACATCCGACGCCATCGTCCATGAGAGCCGCGGCGTCACACGCGATCGCAGCTACCACACGGCCGATTGGAACGGCCGCGAGTTCTCGCTCGTCGATACCGGCGGCATCGAGCCGCTCAAGAGCGACGACGTGTTCGCCACGTCCATCCGCGACCAGGCGCTCGCCGCCGCCGAGGAGGCGGCCGCGATCCTGGTGGTCGTGGACGGCTCGGTGGGCGTGACCGAGGAGGACGAGAGCGTGGCGCGCATGGTGCGCCGCCTTAAGAAGCCGACGTTTCTTTTGGTGAATAAGCTCGATAACCCCGAGCGCGAGAACGATTCGCTGTGGGAGTTCTATTCGCTGGGTCTGGGCGACCCGATCGCGCTGTCGGCCCTGCACGGGCACGGCACCGGGGATTTGCTCGACGACGTGGTGGCGGTGCTGCCGCCTGAGACCGACGAGCGGGACGACGAGCCCGACACCCTGCGTGTGGCCATCATCGGCCGTCCGAACGCGGGCAAGTCCTCCCTGTTCAACCGCATGATCGGCAACGACCGCTCGATCGTGAGCGACATCGCCGGAACCACGCGCGACGCCATCGACACCGTGGTGGTGCGCGAGGGGCGCCGCTACCGCATGGTGGATACCGCCGGCATCCGCAAGAAGAGCACCGTCTACGAGAACATCGAGTACTACTCCATGGTGCGCGGCCTGCGCGCCATCGACCGCGCTGACGTGGCGCTGCTCGTGGTGGACGCCACGGTCGGCATGACCGAGCAGGACCAGAAGGTCGCCAACCTCGCCATCGAGCGCGGCTGCGCGCTGGTGGTGCTGCTCAACAAGTGGGACCTGCTGCGCGACGAGCACGATCGCGAGACGGTGATGGAGACCATCGCCCGCCGCCTGACGCTGGCACCCTGGGCCGAGGTCATGCGCATCTCCGCGCTGACGGGCCGCTCGGTTGTCAAGATCTGGGCGCTCATCGACCGTGCGGCCGAGCGCCGGGCGAGCCATGTGTCCACCTCGCAGCTCAATCGCCTGCTCACCGAGATGCGCGAGTTCGGCCATACCGTCTCGGATGGCAAGCGCCGCCTGAAGATGCACTACGTGACGCAGACCGGCGAGAAGCCGCCGGCGTTCACGTTCTTCGTCAACCACACCGACCTGGTGAGCGACAACTACCGTCGCTATATCGAGAACCGTATGCGCGAGGCCTTCGATTTCAAGGGCACGCCGATCCGCTTGCGCTTCCGCAAGAAGGACACGCGCGAGCGGGAGGCGTAGCGGGCGATGCAGGCGCTTTCCCCCTGGCTGGTATGCGCGGCGGCATGCGTGGTGTCCTATGCCGTCTGCGGGATCCCCTTCGGCAAGATCATCGCCGCGCGCGTGGCCCATGTCGACCTGCAGAAGGTCGGCTCGGGCAACATCGGCACCACCAACGCCCTGCGCGCCGGCGGGCCGAAGGTGGCCGCGCTCACGCTCATCTGCGATGTGCTCAAAGGTGTCGGGTGCGTGCTGGCGTTCCGTGCGGTGGCGGCGGTGCTGTGCTTCGGCGGCGATGCCGGCCAGGCCGCGCCGGGCGGGGCAGCCGACGCGCAGGTGGCCGTCGTGGCGCTGGCGTGCGTGGTGGGGCACATGTTCAGCCCGTACCTGCACTTCCGGGGCGGCAAGTCGATTGCGGTGGGCGTGGGGGTGCTGTTCGGCATCTCGGTGCCCTGGGCGCTGGCGCACCTGGCGATCTTCATCGCACTCGTGGCGGTGACGCGCATCGTGAGCGTGGGGTCGATCGCCACCGCGGCGCTCGTGGGCGTCACCGCCTGCATCGCGTTTCCGGATGCCTCGCTGGCGTTCAAGCTCATCATGGCGGCGCTCGGACTGCTGGTGGTTTGGGCGCACCGCGGCAACATCGCCAAGCTCCGTCGCGGCGCCGAGTCGCGACTGTCGTTTTCCAAACGCGTCGACAAGATGGATGATGCCTCATGAACATCGCATTGATCGGAACCGGGTCATGGGGGACCGCCATGGCCGGGCTCGTGGCCGGCCACGGGCATACGGTGACGATGTGGTCCTATGACGAGGCGCCTGCCGCCGAGATCAACGCCTCGCATACCAACGCCTGCTACCTGGCCGACTACACGCTGCCGACCTCCGTTACCGCCACGACCTCGCAAGCCGAGGCGCTGCTCGGGGCCGACGCGGCGATCTTCGCGGTGCCCTCTGCGTTTCTGCGCAGCGTGGCGCGCACCTGCGCGCCCTATATCGACGAGCAGCTGCCGGTGCTGTGCCTGGCCAAGGGCATCGAGCTCGATACGGGCCTGCTCATGAGCGAGGTCATCGCCGCCGAGATTGGCGCGCCCGCGCGCATCGCGGCGCTGTCGGGCCCCAACCATGCCGAGGAGATCTGCCGCGGCTGCCTGTCGGCGGCGGTGATCGCCGCACAGGATGCGCAGGTGGGCGAGTTCTTCAAGCGGCTCACCCTGAGCCCGTCGTTTCGGGTGTACCTATCCGGCGACATGGTGGGCGTGGAGCTGTGCGGCGCCATGAAGAACATCATGGCGATCGTGTGCGGCATCGCCGCCGGGTCGGGTATGGGGGACAACGCCTTGGCCCTCATCATGACGCGCGGCCTGGCCGAGATCAGCCGTCTGGTGCATACCTGCGGCGGCGAGGCCATGACCTGCATGGGCCTTGCCGGCATGGGCGACCTCATCGTGACCTGCACCTCGCACCACTCGCGCAACCGCACGTTCGGCGAGGCATTCGCGGCCGGGGAGTCGCTTGCCTCCTACGAGGCGCGCCGCCACATGGTGGTGGAGGGCGCCGCCGCGGCCCGCTCGGTGAGCGCGCTTGCCCGCGCGCGCGGCGTTGACGTGCCCATCACCTTCGCGCTCGAGCGCACCCTCTCCGGCGACCTGTCGCTTGACGAGGCGCTGGACACCCTGGTGAAACGCATCCCGAACGAGGAGTTCTACGGCTTGGGCGAGGCGGCCCTGGGCTAGGGCCACGCGCCGCCTCCTGCCGCACTTGCGGCGCCATCGCCGTCTTTGCTGTCAACCGCATCGTCTCCACCTGAAAGGAACTGCCATGCCCACGCCCCCCATGATTGCCCCCTCCATCCTGTCCGCCGACATGTGCGCCCTGGGTGCCGAGCTCGAGCGTATCTCGAATGCCGATCTCATCCACGTGGACGTCATGGACGGCCACTTCGTCCCCAACCTGAGCTACGGCACCTCGATCGTGGCCGCATGCAAGCGCGCGACCTCCATCCCGCTCGATGTGCACCTGATGGTGTCCAACCCCGATGCGTCCGTGGACTGGTACCTGGATGCCGGTGCGGATCTGGTGAGCGTGCATGCGGAGGCTTCCTGCCACCTCAACCGCACCTGCGCGCACATCCGCGAGCGCGGGGCACGGGCCGGCGTGGTGCTCAACCCGGCCACGCCCGTCTCGATGCTGGAGGACATCATCGAGACGGTCGACCTGGTGCTGCTCATGAGCGTCAACCCCGGCTTCGGCGGGCAGGCGTTCATCCCCGGGACCATCGCAAAGCTCGAGCGGCTGCGCGCCCTGTGCGCTGCGCACGGCGTCTCGCCGCTCATCGAGGTCGACGGCGGCATCTCGGCGGCGAACGCCGAGCGCGTCGTGGCTGCGGGCGCCACGGTACTCGTGGCGGGTTCGGCGGTGTTCGGCGCGACGGACCCCGCCGCCGCTATCGACGAGATCCGTGCGTGCGGCATGCGCGGGCGTGCGGAGAGAGGGGAGTAGCCTATGGAGAGCGCAGCTCCCGTCAACCTCGATTACGCCGCCTCCACGCCCGTGCGCTCCGAGGCGCTTGCGGCCCAGCGCGCCTACGACGCCTCGCCGATCGCCGGGGCGAACCCCAACTCGCTCCACACCCTGGGGCGCCAGGCGGCCGCGCGGCTCGAGCAGTGCCGGCGCCGCGTGGCGGCAAGCCTGGGTGCCGGCGTGCGGCCCAGCGAGGTCATCTTCACGGGCGGCGGCACCGAGGCCAACATCATGGCGCTGCACGGGCTTGCTCGGGCGGCCCGTGAGGCCGACCCGCGCCGACAGCGGGTGGTGGTTTCGGCGATCGAGCACGACTCGATCCTCGACAACCTGCCCGTCCTGCGCCAGGAGGGCTTTACCTGCGAGCTTGCGCCGGCGGGGCGGGACGGCACGGTCGACATCGAGGCGTTCAGCGCGCTGATGGGCCCGGATGTGGCGCTCGTCTCGATCATGCTGGCGAACAACGAGACTGGCGTCATCCAGCCCGTGCGCGAGCTTTCGCAGATCGCGCACGAATGCGGGGCGCGCTTCCACACCGATGCCATCCAGGGCTGGCTGCACACCCCGTTCGACGTGCGCGACCTGGGCGTCGACGCGCTGTCGCTGGCCGGACACAAGGTGGGCGGCCCGGTGGGCTGCGGCGCGCTGTGGCTCGATCATCGCGTGACGCTGCGCCCGCGCAGCTTCGGCGGCGGCCAGGAGCGGGGCTTGCGGCCTGGCACGCAGGACCTGCGGGCGCTCGTGGCGCTGGCCGCGGCGGCCGATGCGCTGGCGCCGCACGTGGCCGTCGAGGCGGAGCGTCTGCGCGCGCTGTCCGATGGGCTCTACGAGCGCCTGTGCGCCTCGCCGCGCATCCATCCGAGTATCCCGGGCTGGCGCGATGCCACCCGCCTGCCGGGCATCGTGAGCATCTACGTGGACGGGATGGACTCCGAGGAGCTCATCCTGCAGCTCGACGGGCGCGGGTTCGAGGTCTCGGCGGCCAGCGCCTGCTCGAGCGGCAGCCTCGATGCCAGCCATGTGCTGCGCGCCATGGGCATCCCGCGCGAGGATGCACTCGGCTCGCTGCGCATCTCCTTCGACGACCGCATCGACCCCGCCGTGCTCGACCGCTTCGCCGAGGCGTTGCTCGAGGTGGTGGCCTGAGATGCGCGTATCCGACCTTGAACGGGCCCTGTTCGAGCGCTTCCCCGCGGCCGATGCCGAGAGCTGGGACCATGTGGGGCTGTCGGTGGGCGATCCGGATGCCGAGGTGGACGCGGTGGCCTGCGCCCTCGACGCGACCGCCGAGACGGTTCGGGCGGCGCATGAGCGCGGGGCGCAGGTGCTGCTGACGCACCATCCGGTCTATATCGCTGCGCCCGCTGCGTTCACCCCCGGCAGCCCCTCGTATCCGGCAAGCGGTGCGGCGGTCTTCGCCGCGGCGCGCCTTGGGGTCTCGATCATATCGATGCACACCAACCTGGATCGCTCGCTCGAGGCGCGCCGTGTGCTTCCCGCACGGATGGGGCTTGTGGCGGAAAGCTCGCTCGAGCATCCGGATGACCCCGGTGCGCACGGGCTCGGAGCGCTGTGCGCCGGGCCGGATGAGCGCCTGGATGCGTTCGCGGCGCGCGCAGGTGCGGCGTTTTGCACGCAGCCCCGCGTGTGGGGAGACCCTGCCAGCGTCATCGGCCGTGTTGCCTTCCTCGGCGGTTCGCTGGGGGATTTTGGGGAAGCCGCCCTCATGGCCGGCGCCGAGGCCGTTGTCTGCGGCGAGGCGGGGTACCATAGGGAGCAGGATCTCGCCGCGCGCGGTTGCGCCGTGATCCTGTTGGGCCACGACCGCTCCGAGCAGCCGTTCTGCGAGGAGCTTGCGCGGGCGGCCATACAGGCGGGCGTGCCCGCCAACCATGTTCAGATCATCAGCGACGCCGCCTCGTGGTGGTGCGCGACCGAAGGAGGAACTCCATGGGCGTAGGTGCCGACCTGCTCCAGATGCAACAGATCGACCTCGCGGTGGTGCGCGAGCGCCAGTCGCTGTCCGAGATGCCCGAGCTGCGCGAGCTCGCCAAGAAGCGCACGAGCCGGGCCAAGCTCAAGGCGGAAGCCGTGAAGCTCATGGCACAGCGCAAGGATGTCGAGACCGAGCTGGCCGAGCTCGACGAGGAGGAGCGCGTCTGCACCGAGGGCGTCGCCGCCGCGCAGGCGCGTCCGGTCGACCGCAGCGACTACCGTCAGGTCCAGGACCTTCAGGAGGAGCTTGCGAACTTCGCCAAGCGCCTGGATAAGGCCGCCTTCTCGCGCGGCGAGGTACGCGAGCGCCTGGCCGAGGCGCGCGAGCGCGAAGACAAGCTCGCCGCCCACATCAAGCGGTTCGAGGATTCGATCGTGGCCGACACGCGTGCGGCGCGTGAGCGTGCCGCCGGCGTGCAGGCCCGCATCGACGAGATGCTTGCCGAGCGCGAGCGGCTGGCCCGCCGCATCCCGGCAGACGTGCTCGCCACCTACGACGCCGCGTCCAAGCGCTTCGACGGTCTGGCGGTCGAGCAGCTCGAGGGCCGCGTGCCGAGCGTGTGCCGCACGACCCTGCAGCCCGCCTCGCTCGATGTGCTCCAGCATGGCGGCGAGGTGTCCGAGTGCCCCTACTGCCATCGCATGATCGTGTGCGGCGTCGAGGCCCGCTCATGAGCTGCGCGCTGGTCTGCGTGACGGGCGGCGTCGCTGCGTACAAAGCCTGTGAGCTCGTGCGGCAGCTGCAGCGCGCCGGCGTGCGGGTGAAGGTCGCCATGACCGAGCACGCCTGCGCGTTCGTGGACCCCACGACCTTCCGGGCGCTCACGCGCGAACCGGTGGCCACGGGGCTGTTCGACGACCCGAGCGACCCGATCCATCACATCTCGCTGGCCAAGGAGGCCGACGTGGTCGTGGTGGCTCCGGCCACGGCCAACGTGATCGCCAAGATGGCCTGCGGCATCGCCGACGATCTGCTCACCACCACCCTGCTGGCCGCGACGGCGCCTATCGTGGTGGCGCCGGCGATGAACGTGAACATGTGGCGCGCCCCGGCAACCCAGCGCAACGTCGAGGTGCTCGCCGCGCGCGGCTGCGATATCGTGCTGCCCGATTCGGGGTATTTGGCCTGTGGCGATACGGGCGCCGGCAAGCTCGCCGACGTCTCCGCGATCGCGCAGCGCGCGCTGGTCGCCTTAGGGGCCGGCGATGAGCTGGCGGGCGAGCGGGTGCTCGTGACTGCCGGCGGCACGCAGGAGGCCATCGACCCGGTGCGCGTGATCACCAACCGCTCGAGCGGCAAGATGGGCTACGCCATCGCGCGCGCGGCGGCGCAGGCCGGCGCGCAGGTCACGCTCGTGAGCGCACCGAGCGCCTGCACGCCCCCGAACGGGGTCGAGCTCGTCGAGGTGGTGAGCGCCGCCGACATGTTCGCGGCAGTCGACGCGCGCTTCGATGACGCCACGATGCTCATCTGCGCCGCGGCGGTGGCCGACTACACGCCTGCCTCCCCGGCGCCTCAGAAGCTCAGCAAGGCCGACGGGGAGCTGTCCTCGATCGAGCTGGTGCGCACCCGCGATATTTTGGCCGAGATGGCGGCCCGCGCGCAGCAGCGCTGCGTGGTGGGATTTGCCGCCGAGACCAACAACCTGCTTGCGCGCGCGCAGGCCAAACTCGCCCGCAAAGGGTGCGACGCCATCGTGGCAAACGACGTCTCGCGCGCCGATTCCACGTTCGGCTCCGATACCGACGCGGCATATTGGGTTGACGCCGCGGGTGCGGAAGACCTCGGGTGTCTATCCAAAGATGCCTTGGCCCGCGAGATCGTGCAGCGGGCCTACGCGATCCGGTGCGCCAAGAAATCCTAAAAAGGTTGCGATTCGGGCTTGCAACCGCGGGGCAAGTTGGGTAAAGTACTTATTCGCTTCGGGACGTGGCGCAGCTTGGTAGCGCACTTGACTGGGGGTCAAGGGGTCGCTGGTTCGAATCCAGTCGTCCCGACCATTCGAAGCTCAAAGGCCGGCACCTATGTGTCGGCCTTCTTTGTATCGAGGCACGCTGCGCGCGACCGCGCTCGGCTTCGGCTGAGCGCGCAGATGGAATGCCTCGATGAGGGGAGGGTGATCGGCACGGCACGGGGAAGGACGTATCGGGTTCGCGCGATCGTGCTCGATAAGACCAAGCTCAAGGAGACCGATCTGATCTTGACGCTGCTGGCCGACAGCGGCCGGCAGATCCGGGCGGTGGCCAAAGGCGCGCGCAAGCCCGGCGGGCGGCTGGCGGCCCGCTGCGAGCTGGGCTGCGAGATCGACGTGCTGCTCGCTTGCGGGCGCGCGCTCGACGTGGTGTCGCAAGCCGAGCTCATCGCGGCGCCGTTGGGCGCGGCGCCGTCGTTCGAGCTGCTGTCCGCCGGCAGCGCGGTGGTCGAGGTGGCTGAGCGGTGCTCGTTCGAGGATGCCGACGACCCGTTCGCCTTCGCGATCACCGCCGCGGTCCTGCAGGAGCTCGGGGCGGCGGACGCGGCCCATCTGGATGTGCTCGTGGCCGCCTACGTGTTCAAGCTGCTGAGCCATCTGGGCTATCGGCCCGACGTCGCCGCCTGCGTCGCCTGCGCCGACGAGGACGTCACGCATTTCTCGGCCTTGGCGGGCGGGCTTGTGTGCGCGTCGTGCGCCGCCACGGTGCCGGGTGCCGAGCGCATCGAGCCGACGCTGGTGGCGTGGCTGCGCGCGCTGATGGGCCTGCGCCTGGCCGAGCTCGCGGCGGCCCCGGTCGAGGCCCAGGTCGCCGCGCGCCTGCTGGCGCTCGCCCACGTGTGGGCGGCCACGCATCTCGATGCGCGGCTGCGCGCCCTTGAGTTCATGCTGGGCCGGTAAGGGTGCTGCGCGCCCGTCTTGTGGCGTTCGCGCGCAGGCGGCGGGGTTGTGGTACCATTACCCGGTCAGTACCCCGTACTTGGACGGTCGCTCCACCGGCGCCGGTCCCAGTTCGGGGCGAATCGAGGCCGCATGCGGCCGCAAGAAGAAAGGTGAAACGATGACCGTTTCCAAGGAGCGCAAGGCCGAGCTCACTCGCGAGTTCGGCGCCAACGAGCACGATACCGGCAACTCCAAGGTGCAGGTGGCCATCCTGTCCGAGCGCATCAAGGAGCTCACCGAGCACATGAAGTCCCACCAGAAGGACTTCCACACCCGCCGCGGTCTGCTCATGCTGGTCGGTAAGCGTCGTCGTCTGCTGTCCTACATCAAGAAGAACGACATCAACGAGTACCGTGAGCTGATCGCGAAGCTCGGCATCCGCGATAACATCCAGTAGCGGTTAGGGCATGCAGGGGCGTCCATGCGGGCGCCCTTTTTCATGTGGGGTCCCGATTCTGCAACCGGGGTCCGGGGCGGCATCGATGTGCTGTCCGAACGGGGAGTGCGGCCGTGTCGCCGCATGGCCCCAACCGATCGGCGGGAGGGTCCCGTCGACCCTGAGACGCCCGCGCGGAAGGGCCGCGTGGGGATAGGAGTACCAATGACACTCGTAAGCAAGACCTTCGACCTGTACGGCAAGACCTACACGCTCGAGAGCGGCGAGCTTGCCAAACAGGCCACCGGCAGCGCGCTGGTCAAGCAGGGTGACACCACCGCCAACGTCACGGTGGTCGTCTCCAAGGAGCGCAAGAACTACGATTTCTTCCCGCTCACCGTCGACTTCATCGAGAAGATGTACGCCGTGGGTCGCATCCCCGGCGGTTACCTCAAGCGCGAGGGCCGTCCCAGCGACAAGGCCACGCTCACCGCGCGCATGATCGACCGCCCCATCCGTCCGAGCTTCCCGGACGGGTTCCGCAACGAGGTCCACGTGGTGGCAACCTCGCTGGTGGCCGATCAGGTGAACCCCATCGACGTCATCTGCACCATGGGCGCCTCGCTTGCCATGACCTTGGGCGGCGTGCCGTTCGAGGGGCCGCTGGCCTGCGTGCGCATCGCCCGCAACACCGAGACCGGTGAGTTCATCGTGAACCCCACCTACGAGGAGCGTGAGAGCTCCGATCTGGATCTTGAGCTTGCCGGTACGCGCGACTTCATCTCCATGGTTGAGGCCGGCGCCGACGAGATCTCCGAGGAGGACATGCTTGCGGCCATGCGCTTCGGCCAGGAGGCCATCGGCGCCTTCTGTGACGCTCAGCTCGCCTTCGTTGAGGAGTGGGAGCGCGTCAACGGCCCCATCGTGAAGAGGGACTACCCGCTCGACCAGCCGGTCGAGGAGGTCCACGACCGCGTGTTCGCCCACTACGACGAGATGGCCGCCGCCCTGCGCGATGCCGACAAGCTTGCGCGCCAGGACAAGGTTGCCGAGCTCAAGGAAGCCATCCGCGCCGAGTTCTCCGAGGAGGAGCAGCTCGCGTGGGAGCGTGAGATCCCGGTCAACCTGAAGAAGCTCGAGAAGGCCGCCATGCGCCGCATGGTGGTCGAGACGGGCGAGCGCGTGGACGGCCGCGCCGCCGACGAGATCCGCCCGATCATGGTCAAGGGCAACTACCTGCCGCTCGTGCACGGCTCCGGCCTGTTCCAGCGCGGTCAGACCCAGGTGCTCTCGGTGCTGTCGCTCGGCATGCTCAACGAGGGCCAGCGCCTCGACACCATCGAGCCGGTCGAGGGCAAGCGCTACATGCACCAGTACAACTTCCCGCCCTACTGCACCGGCGAGGTTGGTCGCATGGGCGCGCCGAAGCGCCGCGAGATCGGTCACGGCAACCTGGCCGAGCGCGCGCTGCTGCCCATGCTGCCCTCCGAGGAGGAGTTCCCCTACGCCATCCGCGTCGTCTCCGAGGTCATGGAGTCCAACGGCTCCTCGTCCATGGCGTCCACCTGCGCCAGCTGCCTGGCGCTCATGGACGGCGGTGTGCCCATCAAGCGCCCCGTTTCCGGCATCGCCATGGGCCTTATCCAGGAGGAGGGCAAGACGGTTGTCCTCTCCGATATCCAGGGCCTCGAGGACTTCCTCGGCGACATGGACTTCAAGGTGACCGGCACCGAGCGCGGCATCACCGCCCTGCAGATGGACAACAAGGCCACCGGTCTCACCTTCGATATCCTGCGCCGCGCCCTCGAGCAGGCGCGTGACGGCCGTGCCTTCATTCTGGACAAGATGCTCGAGGTCGTTCCCGAGCCGCGTCCCGAGACGCGTCCTACCGCGCCGCGCATCAGCACGATCAGCGTGCCGGTCGACAAGATCCGCGAGGTGATCGGCAAGGGTGGCGAGACCATCCGCGGCATCCAGGACGAGACCGGCGCCTCGGTGGACATCCAGGAGGACGGCACCGTCTTCGTGGGCGGCGTGGGCGATTCGGTCGAGCAGGCTATCGAGCGCATCAACCTGATCGTCAAGGAGCCCGAGGTGGGCGAGGAGTACACCGGTCGCGTGGTGACCGTCCAGTCGTTCGGTGCCTTCGTGCGCCTGTTCGGCACCAAGGACGGCCTGCTGCATATCTCGCGGGTGGCCGAGGGCCGCGTTGAGCGCGTCGAGGACGTGCTGAACGTGGGCGACGAGGTCAAGGTCAAGGTCATCGAGATCGACGACCGCGGCAAGATTTCGCTGGACCGCCTCGATAAGCCGGCTGCCCCTGCCGGCGCCGCTCCGGCGGGCGAGGGCCGCGGCGAGCGCCGTGAGCGCAGCGACCGCCCCGGTCGCGGTGCGCGTGATACCGGTTCGCGCGGGTTCGAGCGCCCCAACCGTGAGCGCCGTGAGCGCGGGGACCGTCCGCGTCGTCCCGGCGACAACGGCGGCGGTCGCGCACCGCGTCGTCATCACGAGGCCGAGTAAGCGGTCGTTCGCTGTGGCTGAGTGACGCCATGATTGCAGGAGCCTCCGAGGCCATGCGCCCCGGAGGCTTCTTTTTATACCGATGAGCTGGTGCAATGGGTCTGCAGCGGTGAGAGGATGCGGGGCGTGGCGGCATATCGTGCCGTGCGCAGTCCCGTACGAGCCGACGTGTCCTGAGAACATGCCGTGTGAGCAGGATTGCGCGAGCACGGCACGATATGCCGCCACGCTCGCCGACTGTTATTCGAAGTGCTTCAGCCCCAGCTTTTCTGCCAGCAGCTCCAGCGCATGGGCGTAGCCGGCGAGGCCCTCGCCCGTGACGCGGGCAAAGCACGCCATGCCGGCGTAGGACACCTGTCGGAAGTCCTCGCGCTGATCGACGGCGGAGATATGGATCTCGACTGCGGGCAGCGCCACGGCTTTGAGCGCATCGAGGATGGCCACGCTGGTGTGCGTATAGGCTGCCGGGTTGATCACGATGCCGTCCATCGTGCCGTACGCCTGCTGGATGCGGTCGACGATCGCCCCCTCGTGGTTGGATTGGAAGACCTCGACGGCCTCGAAGCCGACCTTATCGGCGGCATCGCGGCAGATCTGCTCGAGGGTCGCGTAGGTCTCAGATCCATAGATGCCCGGCTCGCGGATGCCGAGCATATTGAGATTCGGTCCGTTGATGACAAGTGCCCTCATGCTGGATGCTCCAATCGAGAGAAGGGTGCCGGTCGGTTTGCGTCCGCATGGAGCGGGACGCAGATGGTGACGTTGGTGGCGTGCGGGCCGGGGGCGCTGACGCGCGCTCAGGCCCGCGTCCCGGGTAGCCCCTGCCGCCCGGGATGCGGGGCCGCGGCGGGGGCGTGCGCGAGGCCCCACCACCTGCCCGCCGCGGCAGTGCTGTCCCAGGCGCTACAGGGAGGCGGGCAGCACGTCGGCCACTGCCTGTGCGGTCAGCTCGGCGGATTCGCGCGAGTCGATGACCGCATCGGCCCAGGCACGGTAGCGCGGGAGGCGCTGCGCGGCGAGCGTCTGGATGCCGTCGCGGGCGGTGATGGGGCGGTTCTTGTGGGAGAGCTCGTCAAGCGGACGGTTCAGCATGACGATGCGGCTGTTCTGATGGAGCAGCGGGTAGTTCTCATCGCGCGTCACCACGCCGCCGCCGCACGAGACCACCAGGCCCGAGCGTGCGGCAACGCGGGCGAGCACGGCGGTCTCGCGCTCCCGGAACGCCCGCTCGCCCTCGCGCTCGATGAAGGCGGCGCAGCTACAGCCGAGCTCCGCGGCCAGCGCGTGATCGATGTCGACGTGCTCGCGTCCCAGCAGCCGCGCGAGGTGTTGGCCGACGCGGGTCTTTCCCGCCCCCGGCATGCCGATCAGCGCGATGTTCTCCTCGGAGGCGGCCAGACGCGCGGTGACATCCAAGATGCGGTCCATGTCGATCAGCTGGCCGGTGTAGCGCTCCACGGCCTGCGCCGCCTGCGCCACAAGCATCAGCAGGCCGCCCGCGCAGGGGATGTCCCGCGCGTCTGCCTGCATCATGAGGTCGGTGCGCGCTGGGTTGTAGACGATGTCGACAAGCCCTTCCAGTTGTGGGAAGAGCGCAAGGGAGCAGGGAGCGGACGGGCAATGGGGGAACATCCCCACCGGGGTGCAGTTGACGGCGAGCGCGGCGTCGGCGTGGCGCTCGAGGTTGTCGTAGGTGTCGGTGCCGGTGCGGTCGATGGAGACGGCCTGCATGCCGGCGTCGGCGAGCACCATCATCGCCGTGGATCCTGCGCCGCCCCGGCCGCCGAACACGACCGCCTTCTTGCCGGCAAGCGAGCAGCCCAGCGTCTCGACGAGCACCTTGAAGCCGTAGTAGTCGGTGTTGTCGCCGCGCAGGCGCCCGTCGGGCAGGCGCGTGATGGTGTTGACGTTGCCCATGCGCGCGGCGATCGGGGTGAGCTCGTCGACAATGCGCGCCGCATCGATCTTGTACGGGATCGTGACGTTGACGCCCTCCCAGTCGTCGCCGCGCAGGAAGGTCTCGACCTGGTCGGGCTCGCGCTCGAATTTGCGATAGTCGAGCCCGGCGAGCTCGCGGTAGATGACCGGGGTGTAGCTGTGGCCGAGCACGCGTCCGAGCACGCCGTAGGGCCGAGAGGTCTCACTCATTGTCCAGCCTTTCTCGTAAGGGTTGCGCTGCGCGCAGGGCGGGGTGATGGGGGCGAATCTAGACGATCTCGAGGTAGCTGCCGAAATAGCGCCAGGTGCAGCAGACGTCGTCAAGGGAGTCGAGCATGGCGGCGAAGGCGTCGCTTCCCGGTTCGACCTCCAAATCGAAGTAGAACCGGAACTCGAAGTCGCGGCCGGGGATGGGCCGGCTCTCGAGCTTGAGCAGGTTGATGTTGAGGGCGTAGAGCCGTTCGAGCAGGCTGAACAGGGCGCCGGGCTCGTGCTTGAGCGTGAGCATGATCGTGGTGCGGTTGGCTCCGGGGTAGATCACGGGTTCGCGGGAGATGACCGCGAAGCGCGTGTAGTTGCTGTCCGAGTCCTGAACCGAGCGGTCGAGCTCGGTCAGGCCGTAGAGCTCGGCGCAGCCGGCCGAGGAGAGCGCCGCGAGGTCGCGGCGGTCCGAGGCTGCCACGAGCGCGGCGGCGCGTGCGGTGTTCTCGCACACGGTGGTGGTCACGCCCAGGCGCTTCAGGTAGCCGGCGCACTGGCTGAGCGCCTGCTCATGGGAGACGACCTCGCGGATATCAGCACGGTCGACGCCTTGGTGCGCCAGCAGGGAGTGCTCGATTTTCAGGCGGAAGCTCCGCACGATCCGCGTGCGGGTGTTCGCCATGCGGTCGAACACGGCGTTCACCGAGCCGGCGGTCGAGTTTTCGATGGGCAGCACGCCGAAGGCGCAGCTGCCGTCCTCAACGGCGGCGAACACGTCGTCGAAGGTGCGGCAGTAGCTGATGGCGGGGACGGCGAACAGGCGGCAGGCGGCGATCTGGCTATAGGCGCCCTCAACGCCCTGGCAGGCGACGGTCGCGCGCTGCGGGAACGGGGTGGAGGCGTCCAGCAGCTGCCCGCCGATGCGCGCCGAGGCCGGGATCTGGGTGGAGCCGGTGGCCATGATGCGGTGCTGTGCCACCTTGTTCATGCTCATAAGCAGCGAGAACAGGGCAACCGAGGCGTCTTCGAGCCCCTCGGGGGCCATGTTCGCGATGCGCGTGAGCTTCTCGCGCTCGCGGGCGGGGTCAAACACCGGCAGGCCCGCCTCGATCTTGGCGGCGGCCACGTCGCGCGCAAGCGCCATGCGCTCGCCGAACAGGCGCAGCAGCTCGGCATCGACCGCATCGATGCGCGTGCGGGTTTCGCGTAGGTCCATAGGTGCAACCTCCTTGGGTGGCGGCGTGGTAGGCGAGAGACGGTGGCTTCGGTTCAAAGGCTGCTACGGCGGGCCTGCGTGCGTCGGCCGCGCCGATCTTGGTCACGCGTGCGTCGGGTTGAGCCGCCGCACGCGGCGCAGGCGCACTTCGCTCTACGGGCAGGTGGGCAGCTGCTCGAACCTCCCGTCCTCGAGCAGGGCGTCGAGCAGGGCGAGCGCACAGGCGGCCTCGGCCACAGGCACGGCGCGGGGCACGATGCAGGGGTCGTGCCGGCCACGGATCTTCAGCTCGGCGTCGCGTCCGGCTTCGATGTCAACGCTTTGCTGGCGCTGCCCGATGGAAGGGGTCGGTTTCACCGCCATGCGCCACACGATGGGCATGCCGGTCGAGATGCCGCCCAGGATGCCGCCTGCGTTGTTGGTCTGCGGGCGCGGGGCGCCCTCGACCATGCGCAGCGGGTCGTTGTTCTCGCTGCCGCGCAGGCGTGCCGCCCCGAAGCCGGCGCCGAACTCGACGCCCTTGACGGCGGGGATGCCGAAGGCGATGCGCGCGATTCGGTTCTCGATCCCGTCGAACATCGGATCGCCGATGCCCGCCGGCACCCCGTAGGCCGCGCACTCGATCACGCCGCCAACGCTGTCGAGCGCACCTTTGGCCTCGGCGATGCAGGCCCGCATGCGCTGCGCCGCCGCCGCGCTCACGCACGGCAGGGTGTTCGCGCCGATCGCGGCGAGCTGGACCCCGTTGGGCTTGCCGGCGTCGAGCGGCGTGTCGCGGATGGGCTCGGGCCCCAGCTCGGCGATGTGGGCGGCGATGCGGATGCCGCGCGCGGACAGCGCCTGCAGCGCGATGCCGCCGGCGATGCACAGCGGCGCGGTGAGGCGGCCGGAAAAGTGGCCGCCGCCCGCGACGTCCTGATAGCCGCGGTACTTGATCTGAGCGGGCAGGTCGGCGTGGCCCGGGCGCGGAATGCGGCGTAGCTCATCGTAGTCGCGGCTGCGGGTGTTGCCGTTGCGGATGATGGCGGCCACCGGCGCGCCGTTGGTGAAGCCGTCGGTGATGCCCCCGCAGAACTCGGGCGCATCGGCCTCGCGACGGGTCGTGGCGGTCTCGTCGCGCCCCGGGGCGCGACGGTTGAGAAAGGCCTGGAGCGCCTCGGTGTCGACGGCGATGCCGGCGGGCAGCCCGTCGAGCACGCAGCCGATGGCGGCCGAGTGCGACTGCCCGAAGATGGACAGGTGGATGACGTTGCCGACAGCAGATGCCATGGTGGGCCCCTATTCTTCTGTGAGCTCGACCTCGCCGCCCAGCTGGCGGTAGTGGTCGAAGAAATCGGGATACGACTTGTTGACCGCCTCGGCCCCTTCGATCTCGACCGGGCCGTCGCAGCGGATCGCCGCGACGGCGGCCATCATGGCGATGCGGTGGTCGTTGTGGCTGTTCACGCGTCCGCCGATCAGGCGCTCGCGCCCCTCGATCACCAGGTCGTCGCCTTCGATGCGCACCGAGGCGCCGAGGGCGTTGAGCTCGCGCGCGGTGGCGACCAGGCGGTCGGACTCCTTGATGCGCAGCCGGGCGCAGCCGGTGATGCGCGTGGTGCCCTCCGCGCAGGCGGCGACGGCGGCAAGCACGGGCACGAGGTCGGGGATGTCGTGGGCGTCGAGTTCGATGCCGCGCAGGCGGTCCGGGCGGATGGTGGCGGCGGCGGCCGAGCGGGTGCCGCGCGCGCCGAAGAGCATGAGGGCCGCGCTGACGGCGCGGTCGCCCTGGGACGAGGAGGCTGCCACGCCGCGCACCGTCACCGCATGGGTGCTGAGCGCGCCGGCGCACAGCCAGAACGCGGCGTTGGACCAGTCGCCCTCGACCTCGATCGAGCCGGGGGTGCGGTAGCTCGTGGCCGGGATGCGGAACGTGGTGGTCGGCACGCCGGCCTCGGTGGCCGCGGGGATGACCTCCACCTCCACCCCGAAGGCCGCGAGCACCTCAACCGTGAGGTCCACGTAGGGGCGGCTCTCGATGGCGCCGGTCACGACGACCTCGGACGCCTCGCCGAGCAAGGGGGCCGCCAGCAGCAGGCCGGAGATGTACTGCGAGCTCACGTTGCCCGGCAGCTCGAAGCGCCCGGGCCGCATGCGCCCGCGGCAGCGCAGCGGCAGCCCGCCGGAGGTCTCCAGCGTGCAGCCGGCGGCCACGAGCTCGTCGGCAAGGGGGCCTATGGGCCGCTCGCCCAGGCGCCCGGCGCCGACCAGGGTGGCGTCGGCGCCCAGCGCGCAGGCGACCGGCAGCATGAAGCGCAGCGTGGAGCCGGACTCGCCGCAGTCGAGCGTGGCGCCGGCCAGCGCACGCAGCAGGCCGTGCTCGCAACTCTTGGGCATGGGGTGCACCTCGAAGCCCTCGGGCGTGCGCTCGATGCGGGCGCCGAGCGCGACCAGGCAGCGCACCGTGGCCTCGATGTCGGCGCAGGTGGTGTTGCAGCGGACCTCGGTCACGCCGTTGGCGAGCGCGGCTGCGATGATGATGCGGTGCGCCATCGACTTAGAGGCGATGGCGGGAACAGATCCGTACAGCGGTTTGGGTTGGATGCGAGCTAGCATGCAAAGTCCTTGTCGGGGGTGGCGGAAACGGGCTGGGCGGCAGGCGCCGCGGTGCCGGCATCCTCGCCGGCGAGGGCGCGGGTGCAGGCCAGACCGACCTCCAGGATGCGCCGGAACTCTTCGAGTGGGGTGGGGGCGAGCGCGCAGGCGCCTATCGCGCGCGGCACCACCAGATCGATCGTGTCGCCATGGCGCTTCTTGTCGTGCAGCGCCGCGGAGAAGACGGCGTCATCATCGGCGGAGAACGCGCACGAAAGGCCGCAGGCGCGCAGCAGCGCGACCAGGCGCTCGGGGATATCGGCGTCGCAGAGCTCGGCGGTCACGGCAGCCGAGGAAACCGCCACCATGCCGATGCCCACGCAGGTGCCGTGCCCCAGGCGGTAGCGCTCGGCCGCCTCGACGCCGTGCCCGATGGTGTGCCCGAAGTTGAGCAGCTTGCGCAGCCCCGCCTCGCGTTCGTCGGAGACGACCACGGCCCGCTTGATGTCGATGTTGCGGGCGATGAGCTCGGCCACGCGCGCGGTGTCGGCCAGCAGCAGCTCCTGGGTGAGCGGGGTGCGCTCGAGCTCGCCGAACAGGTCGGCATCGGCGATCATGGCGTGCTTGATGACCTCGCCGCATCCGTCGGCGAACTGTTCGGGCGCGAGCGTGGCCAGGCACCCCACGTCGGCGATCACCGCCCGCGGCTGCCAAAAGGCGCCCGCCAGGTTCTTGCCGCCTTCCAGGTCGATGGCGCACTTGCCGCCCACCGAGGAGTCGACCATGGCCAGCAGCGTCGTGGGGACCTGGATGTAGGGGCAGCCGCGCATGTAGGTGGCGGCGGCAAAGCCCGCCACGTCGCCCACCACGCCGCCGCCCAGCGCGATCACCACGTCGTCGCGGCCCATCTCGAAGGCGGCCATGAACTCGAGGATGCTCACGAGGGTCGCGGCGCGCTTGTTGCGCTCGCCGGCCTCGAAGGTGAACGTGCGCACGGCGTAGCCGGCCTCGGCCAGGCTCGTGGACACCGGCTGCGCGTAGAGGGGGCCGACGTTGGAGTCGGTGACGATGACGGCGCGCTCGCCTGCAGCCGCCTCACGCGCGAGCGCACCCACCTGCTCGAGCAAAAAGGTGCCCACGTGTGCGCGATAGGGGCGCTCGGTATCGATGTCCAGGGTGTATTCCATGAGGTCCCATCCGTTCAGGGTCGAATCGCCGCGGCTAGCTTGCAGCCGCGTTGTCGTCAAGGGCGCGCTTGATGCGGTCGCCTTCGGCCAGCAGGCGCTCCAGCTCGGCGCGGTCGCCTGCCGCCAGGGCGCGCCGCACGGCGTCGAGGTTCTCGATGAGGCATGCGATCTCGCGTTCCAGGAAGGCGGCGTCGGCCATCATCAGCTCGCTCCACATCGCGGGGTTGAGGTGCGCCACGCGCGTGAGGTCACGGTAGCTGCCGGCCGAAAAGCCCCGGTGCTCCTGGGCGGTGGGGCTTTTGACGTAGGCGTTCGACACCACGTGGGCGAGCTGGCTGGTGTAGGCGATGCGCCGGTCGTGCTCGGCGGCGTCGGCGACCGTGTAGCTGCCGAAGCCGCAGGGTTCGAGCAGCTGGCAGACGCGGTCGAGCAGCCCAAGGCGCTCGACGTCGCCGAGCGGCGGCGGCACGAGCACCATCGGCGCGCCGCAAAACAGGTCGGCGCGGGCGTGCGCATAGCCGGAGTGCTCGGTGCCCGCCATGGGGTGCGCGCCGCAGAACGCAAAGCCGTGCTCGCAGGCGAGCACGAACGCGTGCGAGCAGACCTCCTGCTTCACGCCGGCGGTGTCGATGACCACGGGCCCCGAGCTCAGCGCGCCCAGGGCCCGCGCGTGCTCGTCGAGCCAGGCCAGGCAGGCGGCAGGGTAGGCGGCCAGGACGATCAGGCTGCAGGCGCCGAGCGTCTCGGCATCGAGCGCGCCGGATACGCTGTCCACGCGCGCGGCCGCCATGGTGTCGGGGTCGGGGTCGAAGGCGAGCACGCGCGCACCCGCCGCCGCGAAGGCCCGTGCGAAGCTGCCGCCGATCAGGCCGAGCCCCACGATGCCGACGGTTTCGGCCCCGTCCGCCTCTGTTGCATCCCGTGCGTCAGCCATGGCCCTACGCATCCTCGCCCATGTCGGCCACGACCGCGCGGATGGCGCGGATGCGGTCCATGGTGCGGTCGAACATGTCCGGGGTGAGCGCCTGGGCACCGTCCGACCAGGCGTGGGAGGGGTCGTCGTGCACCTCGATCTCGAGGGCGTCGGCGCCGGCGGCGCAGGCGGCCAGCGCCATGGGCTCCACGAAGCGGGTGTAGCCGGTGGCGTGGGAGGGGTCGGCCACAACCGGCAGGTGCGACAGGTCGTGCAGGACCGGGATGGCGTTCAGGTCGAAGGTGTTGCGGGTGCGGGTCTCGAAGGTGCGGATGCCGCGCTCGCACAGCATGACGCGCTCGTTGCCCTCGCTCATGATGTACTCGGCGGCCATGAGCAGCTCGTCGATGGTGCCGGCGATGCCGCGCTTGAGCAGCACCGGCGTGTCGGTCTTGCCGACCTCTTTCAGGAGGTTGAAGTTCTGGGCGTTGCGGGCGCCGATCTGCATGACGTCGATGCCGCGGTCCACGAACAGCGCGACGTCACGCGGGTCCATGACCTCGGTCACGATCGGCATGCCCGTCGCCGCCTTCGCCTCGAGCAGCAGGTCCAGGCCGCGCTCGCCCATGCCCTGGTAGGCGTAGGGGGAGGTGCGGGGCTTGTAGGCGCCGCCGCGCAGCATGGTGGCGCCGGCGGCGCGGCAGCGCTCGGCGATGCGGATGAGGTTGTCGCCCTCAACCGAGCAGGGGCCGGCGATGACCTGGAAGGAGCCGCCGCCGATCTTCACGCCGCCGCCGAAATCGATGACGGTGTCGGCGGGGTGGAACTTGCGGTTGGCCTTTTTGAACGGCTCGGACACGCGCTGGACGCGGCTCACCACGTCCATGGACTCGAGCAGGAACGGGTCGATCTTGGTGGTGTCGCCCACCAAGCCGATGATGGTCTCGTTCGAGCCGTGGCTCACGTGGGCGGTGAGGCCCTTGGACTCGATCCACGACACGATCGAATCGACGGCGGTATCGGGTGCGTCGGGGCGCAGGATGGCGATCATGGCTCTCCTTCACGGGGTTGTTTGGCTCGGGCGCGCCGCAGCGACGGCGCCCGTGTGTCCGGCTGTTTTAGGCAGTGTATACCAACTATGCAAAGAAGGCCGTGCCCGCGGTGCGCTTGTTACAGCTCTGTGACATATATGTGCACGCAGTCGCCATCGCGGCAGGGCGCTGGGGCTGCAGCGCCGAAGCAGGCAGTTTTCGGCTGGATCGGCCGCCCGGATGCGCGCGCGGCCCGGCGTGGAGCGCGCCGGGTTGATTTCCAACCTTAGCGAAACACTTCAGCCGTCTTCGGCGTCTCCGCACTC
>CABRIF010000004.1 GCA_902470925.1 uncultured Collinsella sp.
AGATTCCTCTACGTCTCGTGGGCTCGGAGATGTGTATAAGAGACAGAATCGGTGGTGTTGACGCCCTGGCCGCCCGGGCCGCTGGCATGGTAGACATCGACACGGATGTCGTCGGGGGCGATCTCGATCTCGACGGTGGCCGGAAGCACCGGGATGACCTCGACGCCGGCAAACGTGGTCTGGCGGCGCTTCTTGGCGTCCGTGGGCGAGATGCGCACCAGGCGGTGCACGCCGGCCTCGGCGCGCAGCATCCCGAACGCGTCGGCGCCCTCCACCGTGAAGGTGGCGCGGTCGATGCCGATGACCTCAGCGGCTGGGCAGTCGTTGATCGTCACCTTCCAGCCGCGGCGCGCGCAGTACTTCATGTACATCTTGAACAGCATGAAGGTCCAGTCCTGGGCCTCCAGGCCGCCCTGGCCGGGCTTGATGGTGACGATGGCGTCGCCGTGGTCGAACTCGCCGGTGAACCAGCTCGCAAGCTCCATCTCGTCGATGGCGTGCGTGAGCTCCGCGGCGGCCGCGGCGGCCTCGGAGACGAACTCCGCGCCCTCCTCGTCGCCCAGCTCCGCAGCCAGATCGAGCGCAGCGCGGGCATCGGCCAGGCGCGCGCGGGCGCCCTCGACGGCCTCGACGTTGCCCCGGCAGCGCGCAAGCTCGGCCATGAGCTCACGCGCGGCGTCGGCATCGTCCCAAAAGCCGGGGGCGGCGCTTTGCTCCTCGAGCTCCGCAACGCGCCCGCGCGCCTCGTCGAGATGCAGGTAGGACTCCACCTCGGACAGGCGCTCCTCGAGCGCATCGAGCGCCGCCGGCGTCACCGTGCTCGCAGCGTCAAGCGCCATTAGCGGTTCCTGCCGTGGCAGTTCTTGAACTTCTTGCCGCTGCCGCAGGGGCACGGATCGTTGCGGCCCACGTTGGCGTACGGGTCGCCGCTCTCGTCCTTGCGGTAGGTCTTCACACCGGCACCGGCCTGGCCATCGGCGCCGGCCGGGGCGTGCCCGGCTGCACCGGCCGCCTGCGAGGCCGCCTGGCGGCGGATCGTGGAGGAGCCGGTGTCGCCGTCCACCTCGGCGGGACCGGAGTACTTCGCGCCCGTCAGCGCCGGATCGGGCTCACGGCGCGGCACGCCCTTGATCTCGGCGCGCAACACGGTGCGCAGGTAGTCCTCGTACATGGTGTCGACCAGCATGTTGAACGCGCGGAAGGCCTCGGTCTTGTACTCAACCAGCGGGTCGCGCTGGCCGAAGCCGCGCAGGCCGATACCGGTTTTGAGGTAGTCCATCTCCTGCAGGTAGCTCATCCAGCGGGTGTCGATGACGCGCAGCATGACCTGCGTGTTCAGCTCGCGCATGAGCTCGTCGCCCAGGCGGGCTGCCTTGGCGTCATAGCACTCGTGGACGAACGCGAGCACCTGCTCGCACAGCTGCTCGTAGGAGGCGTCCTCGAACACCGGCGCATCCGCGTGGCCGGTGAGCTCGACAACCCACTTGTGCAGGCCCTCCAGGTCGCGCTCGCCCTCGTGGGCGTCCACGGGGCAGAACTCCGTGACGCAGCGCTTGATGGTGTCCTCGATCACCTCGTCGATGTGCCCGGCGAGGTCCTTGCCGTCCAGGATCTTGTTGCGCTCGGCGTAGATCACCTGGCGCTGCTTGTTCATGACGTCGTCGTACTCCAGCACGTTCTTGCGCATGGAGTAGTTGATGCTCTCCACCTTGCGCTGCGCGCCCTCCACGGCCTTGGAGACCATCTTGTGCTGGATGGGCTGGTCGGCCGCCTCCATCATGGAGCCAACCCGGTCCATGCTGCTGCCGAACATGCGCATGAGGTCGTCTTCCAAGGAGAGGTAGAACTGCGTGGCGCCCGGGTCGCCCTGGCGGCCGGCGCGGCCGCGCAGCTGGTTGTCGATACGGCGGGACTCGTGGCGCTCGGTGCCGATCACCGTGAGGCCGCCGGCGGCCAGCACCTGCTCGCGCTCGGCGGCGCACACCTCGCGCGCATGGGCGAGCGCGGCCTCATAGGCCTCGGCACGGCGCTGCTCGAAGTCCTCCGCCTCCGGGTCGAGCCCCATGGCGGCGACGTCCTCGGCGGCGAGCTCCTCGGGGTTGCCGCCCAGCAGGATGTCGGTACCGCGGCCGGCCATGTTCGTGGCGATGGTGACCGCGCCCAAACGGCCCGCCTGCGCCACGATATGCGCCTCGCGCTCGTGGAACTTGGCGTTCAGCACCTGGTGCTTGATGCCGCGCTTGTCCAGCAGGCGGGAGAGCTTCTCGGAGCTCTCGATGGACACCGTGCCTACCAGCACCGGCTGGCCGTTCGCGTGGCGCTCCTCGATCTCGTCTGCCACGGCGTTGAACTTGGTCTCCACCGTGCGGTAGATCAGGTCGTCGTTGTCCTTGCGGATCACCGGGCGGTTGGGCGGGATGACCTGGACCGGCAGCTTGTAGATCTCGCGGAACTCAGAGTCCTCGGTAAGCGCGGTACCGGTCATGCCGGAGAGCTTGTCGTACAGGCGGAAGTAGTTCTGCAGCGTGATGGTGGCCAGCGTCTGGTTCTCCTCGCGCACGAGCACGCCCTCTTTGGCCTCGATGGCCTGGTGCAGGCCCTCGGAGTAGCGACGCCCCTCCATGATGCGGCCCGTGAACTCGTCGACGATCTTGACCTCGCCGTCGGTGACCACGTACTGCTTGTCGCGGTGGAACATGTACTGGGCCTTCAGCGCCTGCTGCAGATGGTTCACCAGCGCACCGGAGAGGTCGGCGTAGATGTCCTCGATGCCCAGGCGCTCCTCGATCTTCTTCAGGCCGCGCTCGGTGGCCGCGATGGTGTGCTTGGCCTCGTCCATCACGTAGTCGCCCGTGGGCTCCACCGGCTCGGAGGCCGACAGCATGTCGTGCACGACCTCCTCGCCGCGCTCCAGGCCGCGGACGGCGCGCGCGAACTCCTTGTAGGTGCTCGCCGACTTGGTGCCGGCGCCCGAGATGATCAGCGGGGTGCGGGCCTCGTCGATCAGGATGGAGTCGACCTCGTCGACGATGGCGAAGGCGTGGCCGCGCTGCACGCGCTGGTTGGCGCGCAGCACCATGTTGTCGCGCAGGTAGTCGAAACCGAACTCGGAGTTGGTGCCGTAGGTGACGTCGGCGTCGTAGGCAGGGCGCTTCTGGTCGAGCGGCATGCCGTTTTGCAGCAGGCCGACCGTAAGGCCCAAGAAGCGGTAGATGCGGCCCATCCACTCGGAGTCGCGGCGGGCCAGGTAGTCGTTGACGGTGACGATATGCACGCCCTTGCCGGCGAGCGCATTCAAGTAGCCGGCGAGCGTGGAGACGAGGGTCTTGCCCTCGCCCGTCTTCATCTCGGCGATGTGCCCCTCGTGCAGGGCCATGGCGCCGATCAGCTGCACGTCGAAGTGGCGCATGCCGGTGACGCGACGGGACGCCTCGCGGACGCAGGCGAACGCCTCGGGCAGCAGGTCGTCCAAGGTCTCGCCGGCCGCCAGACGCTCGCGGAAGCGGGTGGTCTGACCCTGGAGCTCCTCGTCGGACATCGCCTGGAAGGTGGGCTCGAGACCGTTAATGGTCACAACCGTCTTCTCATAGCGCTTCAGGTCCTTGTCGGCCCCGAAGGAAAGCAGCTTTGAAACGAATCCCATTGTGGTTCTTCCTCTTCAGTGCGCCCGTCGGATGCGTACGCTCCCTCCTGGGGGCGCGACGGCCGTCAAGCACAGACACAGTTGAGGAGAACTTTAGCCAAACCGCATGCAGTCTATGCGCAGGATGTATGTGCTCACAAGGAAACTATCCAAAGGCGCCAGGCGGGGCACGGCGTGCGCGGCAACGAGGTGGGATAGGAGCCCGCCCGGGACCGCGTTGCGCGGACGAGGCGAGTGCGATAGCGAGGGCACCGAAAACCGAACGCTATCGATATAGCAAGAGGGGCGCACCCCTTGGATGCACCCCTCTCAACATACCGATTGTATACGCGGCTGGCTACTCAGCAGCCTCGGCGGTCTCGGCCTCGGCGGCAGGCTGCTCAGCGGCGGCCTCCTCGACGGGAGCCTCCTCGGCCTTCTTGGCGGCCTCGGCAGCGGCCTTCTTCTCGAACTCAGCGGCACGCTTGGCCTTCTCGGCGGCCTTGGCCTCGCGCTCGGCGGCCTTCTTGGCAGCGGCCTCCTCGGCGGCCTTCTGACGCTCGGCCTTCTTGGCGGCCTCGCGCTCGAGGGCGGCCTGGGCGGCGCCACCGAACTTGTCGGCGAAGCGCTGGACGCGTCCACCGGTGTCGACGAACTTCTGCTGACCGGTGTAGAACGGGTGGCACTCGTTGCAGAGCTCGACCTGGATCTCGGACTTGGTGGAGCGGGTGGTGAAGGTGTTACCACAGCTGCAGTGCACCGTGCACTCCACATACTCGGGATGGATGCCAGACTTCATGGCGGGGCTCCTCTTCTGCTCAGGCCCTGGTTCCCGACCAGGACAAAGGGGTGTCTTGGTTTCCGACCAAGACAAAACAGCTTGTCAATCCTAGCACAGCGGGTTCCTGCCCGGCCAATCGCACAAAAGCACCATGCTCACAAGGTGTGCGGGTGCGGCCGATCGCACAACAGCTTCGCCATCGCAGCGGCCTTGGGCCGCGGCGGCATGTACCCGCCTGCCCCATACGTCCACGGAGCGTGCATATCCACAGCTGAAAAATCGGTACAATAGGGAACACTATACCGAGATGGAGTGCGCGCCCGCGGAAGGCGACGCCGCCGAAAGGAACCCCCATGGCCGAGACCTCATCCAACCGCATCGTCATCACCGTCCTGGGCAAGAACCGCCCCGGCATCGTCGCCGGCGTCACGACCACCCTGTCGGAGGCCAACGTCGACATCCGCGATATCACGCAGAGCATCCTCGACAACATCTTCACCATGACCCTGCTTGCCGACATGCAGGGTGCCACCTTGGACTTCTCCGCCCTGCAGGAGGCGCTCGCCGCCCAGGGCGAGACGCTGGGCGTCACCGTCGAGTGCCGCCGCGAGGACATCTTCAACTTCATGTACCGCCTGTAGGCACCCGCTGCCCCAACCGGCCGCAGGCCACCTGCAAGCTCCCAAAATCCCGCCCGGCCGCCCGGGTTGGACGCGCCCGCCCGAAGGAGGAGCCATGTCCTACGACGCGCATCGCATCTACTACCGCTTCGATGACCACCTGAGCCGCCTGGTGCTGGACTACGACGCCAGCCGCCAGGTTGACGCCGCCTCCCAGCGCCTGTACCACGACATCCCCTCCGAGCCCTACGACGAGGACCTCTTCGTCGAGCACGACGTGAAGCGCGGCCTGCGCAACGCCGACGGCTCCGGCGTGGTGGCCGGCCTCACCCGCATCTCAGACGTGCACGGCTACAACATCGTCGACGGCCGTCCCGTCCCCGACCGCGGCAGCCTCACGCTGCGCGGCTACAGCATCGAGGACCTGGTCACCCATGCCCAGGCGGAAGGGCGCTTCGGCTACGAGGAGGTAGCCTACCTGCTCATCACCGGGCTTCTGCCCACGCAGGCCGAGCTCGACGGGTTCCGCGAGCGGCTCGGCGCCTTCCGCCACCTCTCGGCCGACTACGTGGCGCAGTTCCCCATCACCACCGCGAGCACCAGCATCATGAACGTCCTGCAGCGCGCCGTCCTGCAGCTCTACGCCTTCGACGCCGACCCGGACGCCATCACGCCGGCCCACGAGGTGGACGTGGCGCTCTCGCTGCTCTCCCGTCTGCCGCGCATCGCCGCGTTCGCCCACACCTTCCGCGCCGCACGCATGGAGGGCCGCCGCGCCAACGTGCCGCTGCCCGACCCCTCCCTGTCCACCGCCGAGACCATCCTGCAGGTCCTACGCGAGTCCGACGACTTCACGCGCGACGAGGCGATGCTGCTCGACGTGATGCTCATGCTCCACGCCGAGCACGGCGGCGGCAACAATTCGACCTTCGCCTGCCGCGTGCTGTCGAGCTCGGCCACCGACGCCTACTCGGCCTACGCCGCGGCGATCGGCTCGCTCAAGGGCCCGCGCCACGGCGGGGCGAACGCCAAGGTGGTGGCCATGCACGCCGACATCCGCGAGCATGTGCGCGACTGGGAGAACGAGGATGAGCTCGCCAGCTACCTCACGCGCATCCTGCGTCGCCAGGCCTTCGATGGCACGGGGCTCATCTACGGCATGGGACATGCGGTCTACACCCTGTCCGACCCGCGCGCCGAGCTGTGCCGTCGCTTCGCCCGCAACCTGGCGCAGGCCAAGGGGCTGGGCGCCGAGTTCGCCCTCATCGAGCGCATCGAGGCGCTGGCGCCCGAGGTCATGCGCGACGTGCGCGGGACCCGCAAGCCCATCTGCGCCAACATCGACCTGTACACCGGCTTCATCTACCACATGCTCGGCATCCCCGAGGCGCTGTTCACGCCGCTGTTCGCCGTGGCGCGCACGGCCGGCTGGGCGGCCCACCGCATGGAAGAGCTCATCTGCGCCCACCGCATCATCCGCCCCGCCTACCGCTCGGTGATGGACGAGCAGGCCTACGTGCCGCTGGCCGAGCGTCTGGGCGGCCACGGCATCTGCCAGGCGGGGTAAGCGGACAGGCACGGGCCCGGGGTCAAGGCGGGGTCAGGCCGAGGTCAGGCCAGAGCCGGGACGCATGCTCGGGCCCGGGGAGGCAGGTTTTGGCCGCGAACCCACTCAAGGCCCGACCGCAGGCTCGGGCAGCGGTCGGGCACGGGTTGTGCGGCAGGCTTACGGCCCAGGACATCAGGCTGAAGGCGCAGCTCGGCAGCCTTGCAGTCCAAAGAGGCGGCTTAGGGGCCCGGGGCAACAGCCTCGCTTACGAGAGGGACTCCAGCACGCGGCGCAGCTCGCCCTGCACTGCCTGGTCGTAGTTGTAGCCGATCACGCGGTCTGCCACCGCGCGCAGCGCCGGACGGCCGTTGGCCATCGCGCAGCCGCAGCCCACGAACCGGATGATCTCGTAGTCGTTCATGGAGTCGCCGAACGCCATGACCTCCTCACGCGCCACGCCGTAGTGCTCCATGAGCTGCTGGATGCCCGTGGCCTTCGAGATGCCGGGCTGCATGGGGTCGATGTAGGAGTTGCCCGAAGGCGCGAAGGTGAACAGGTCTCCCAGCTCGCGCTGGAGCACATAGGCGTTGTCCATGACGTTGCCGTCGTCGCAGAAGATCGTGGCCTTGATGATGTTCACCTCGGGCCGCGGGAGTTCGTAGATGCGCTCGACGTTCGGCAGGTCCTTGTCCACCTCGCGCACGAACTTGTCCTCGTCGTCCAGCAGGAAGGATTTCGTGCGGTCGAACAGGGCGAGGTGCATGTTCGGGAACATCTGGACCGTTTTGGCCAGGCGCATGATGGACAGGTGCGAGTACACCTCGCGGCCGATCTGCTCGCCGTCGGCGTAGACCTGCGCGCCGTTCGAGGCGACGAAGTCCATCTGGTCGCGCACCGGGGCGAAGAACTGGCAGAGCCGGTCGTAGCGGCGACCCGAGGACGCCGCGAAGTGGACGCCGCGCTCACGCAGCGCCACGATCAGGTCGAAGGTTTCCTCCGGCACTTCTCCCAGCTCGTTGAGCAGGGTGCCGTCCATATCCGAAGCGATGAGCTTGATCATGCCGTGCCTTTCCTCTCGTGCGCGCCGTCGTGCGCGCGTCGCTGCTCGTAAGGATACCGCGTTTGGCCGCAGCACGGGTGCAGGGCGCTACGAGACGAACGAGAACGTCGTGACGTCGAACATGCCCTCCGGGCGGATGCGAAGCTCGGGGATCACCGGCAGGGGCAGAAAGATCATGCCCATGATCGGGTCGAGCGGCGGCTCGATGCCGGCGGCGCGCGCCTCGGCCATGAAGGCGTCGTGGGCCGCAGCCACCTCGGACGCCGGACGGTCGCTCATCAGGCCGCCGAGCGGCAGGTCGATGCGGGCGGCCACCCGCCCGCGGCGCACGAGGACGAAACCGCCCTGCGCCACCGCCTCCACAGCCGCACGCATATCGGCGGGGTTGTCGCCCACCACGCAGATGTTATGGGAATCGTGCCCGATCGTGCTGGCGATCGCGCCGTCCGTGATGGTGAACCCGCGCACCCAGCCGCGCCCGACATGTCGGCCCACCAGGCCGGTGCCCGCCGGTCCCGTGCCGTCGGCGCCCGCGCGCTGGGCCGACACGCCGCGCCCATGGCGCTCGATCAGCATGATACGGCGCAGGCCGGAGGCGTCGGCTGGCCGCACCGTCCCCGTCACGGCGTTGCCGGCCACCACGTCGATGACCGCCTCGCCCGGCGTGAAGTCGTAGGAGAACAGCTCGTCCGACAGCGCCGGCAGGTGCACGGATCCGCGCAGACGCGCCTCGAGCGCGCGGACCTCGTCGGTGGCGTCGGCGATCGCGCCCACGAAAGCGCCGTCCTTCGCCACCAGCTCACCGGCGGCGTAGACGCGGTGCGGGGCCGATGCGAACGAAAGGTCGTCGAGCAGCAGCAGGTCGGCGCGCTTGCCCGGCGCCACCGCGCCGCAGCGCTCGCGTGCGCACGAGCGCCCGTGGTCCAAACCGAAGATCTCCGCTGCCGACAGCGCGGCCATGGAGATGGCCAGCACCGGGTCGATCCCGGCCTCGACCGCCATCCGACAGGCGTTGTCGATCATGCCCACGCGCAGGGCATCGGAGGGCGCGCGGTCGTCGGTGGCGAAGCAGCAGCGGCGGGCGAGCTGCGGCTCGCGCGTGATGATGGGTGCGAGCTGGGCCAGGTCGTGGCTGCAGGTGCCCTCGCGCAGCATGACGTACATGCCGCGCGAGATCTTGTCGAGCGCCTCGTCCGGCACGGTCGATTCGTGGTCGGCGATGATGCCGGCGGCGGTATAGGCGTTCAGGTCCGCGCCCGAGCACAGCGGTGCATGGCCGTCAACCTGGCCGGACTCCGAAAAACGAGCGGCGTCGATGCGCGCGCAAGTCTCCTCGTCGGCGCCGTAGACCCCCGGCAGGTTCATCATCTCGCCCAGACCGAAGATCTCGCCGGGGTGGTCCTCCATGAACCGGCGCATGTCCTCGGCGCTGATGGTGGCGCCCGCCTGCTCGTCGGGCAGGGCCGGCACGCAGGAGGGCATCATGAACTTGAGGGTGCCGGGCGCGCGCTTCGCGTCGGCGATCATGAACGACAGGCCGTCGAGCCCACACACGTTGGCGATCTCGTGGCTGTCGGCGATCGCGCAGGTCGTACCCCGCGCCAGGGCCATCCGCGCATATTCGGACGGTCGCACGTTCGAGCTTTCGATATGCAGGTGGGCGTCGATGAGGCCGGGGGCCAGGTAGCGGCCGCCGCAGTCCACGACCTGCGCCGCCTGCCAGGCGGGTGCCGAGGCGTCCGGGCAGTCGCGCCCCTCGAAGAGCACCGCGGCAATGCAGCCGTCCTTCACCGCCACCTGCCCGCGGGCGCAGCGCAGGCGGTACACGTCCACGACCTGCGCGTTCACGAACACCGTGTCGGCCGGCATGCGGCCCTCGGCCACGTCGATCAGCTCCCGCATGATGCGCACGGCGTCGCAGGATGCGCGGGTGTCTGTCTCGTGAGACGCTCGGGCGCTTGCCTCGTGAGGCACGCGGGCGTCTGCCTCGCAGGATGTGCGGGCGTCCACCTCGCGGGACGCGCGGGTGCTTGCGGAGCCGGGTGCACGGGAGCCCACCTCGCGGGATGCGCGGGTGCGTGCGGCGCAGGACGCGCGGACGCCCATCCCGCGGGACACACGGGCGCCCATCTCGCGGGACACGCAGTCACCCGCCTCAGCTGCGTTGAGATCGTCCGTTGTCTGCGTTGCACCGAAACCATCTGTTGCCTGCATACGCTCCCCTTTCCGAATCTGCTTGCCCCCTATCTTACCCGCTGGATGCCGCAGATGCGCGAAGGGGAGGTTTCCGCTTGGTGCCGCGGATGTGCGAAAACGAGGCATCCACCGGATGCCGCGGGCGTGCGAAGGCGAGATTCTCGCTGGATGCCCCGGGCGTGCAAAGGCAAAGCACCCGGAGCCCCCAGCGCGATGGGCTTCCGGGCGCGGGCTTTCGATCATTGGGCTGCTTCCGGGTTCGGATTTTGGCCACTGGGGCATCCCGGGCTCCATCCCGGGTTCGGATTTTGGCCGTCGGAACATCCCAGGTCACATCCCGGGTTCGTTTTCCGGCCATCGGAGCGATTCGGGTGCGAGCTTTGTCCGCCGGGCCGCTTCCAGGTTCGGATTTTGGCCATCGGCGACTCCCGGGTTCGGGTTTCGTCCGTTGAGCTGCTTCCGGGTTCGGATTTCGGCCATTGGCACATCCCGGGTTCGGATTTCGGCCATTGACGCATCCCGGGTTCGGCATATGTCCATCCAGGGGCGAAAATTGGCTCTAGATGGACGGAAGCCGAACCCTCGTTGAGCAGATGGACAAAACGCGAACCCAGGTTTCGCGAACGGACGGGGACCGAACCCGGATCGACGCGCCACGGCGGCACAAGCCAGCAACACGCGTTACCTCGCCGCAGGCGGCACGGACCGGAAGTTCGCGCCGTCTCACCGCAACCGGCGCAGGCCAGCAGCAAGCGTCGCCTCGCTGCGGGAGACACAGACCGGCAGCGAACGTCGTCTCATTGTAAGCGACATGGGACCGGCAACACGCGCCAGCTCGTCGCAGGCAGCACGCGCCACCCCGCCGCGACCGGCGCAGGCCAGCAGCAAGCGCCGCCTCGCCACGGGACACGGACCAGCAGCGGACGCCGTCTCGCCGTACGAGAAACGAACCGGCAGCGGGCGTGGGGCGTTGCGGGCAGCGCAGGCCAGCGGCACGTGCCGCCCCGCCGCAAACGGCGCAGATCGGCAACGCGCCTCCTCGCCGCAGGGGGCGCAAACCAGCAGCTGGCCCGTCTCACCGCAGGAGATACGGGCCAGCGGCACGCGCCGGAAGTTCGCACCGTCTCACCGCTGCGGCACGGACCGGAAGTTCGCTCCGTCTCACCGCAAGCGGCGCAAGCCAGCAGCGCGCACCGCCTCGCCGCTGCCGGCGCCGTCGGCAGGCCCCGCTACGCCAGGCGGGCGAAGCGGCGCTTGCCCACCTGCAGCACGCGGCCGGCCTGCACCAGCTCAGAGGGCACGTTGTAGGTCTTGGGCGCCACCGGCTCGCCGTCGATCTTGACACCGCCGCCGTCGATGTCGCGGCGCGCCTGGCCGGCGCTCGGCACCAGGCCGGCAGCCTGCAGGACGGCGGGCAGATACACCAGACCCTCGTCGTTCACCTCAACCGCCACCGACACCTCGTCGATCTCGCTCGGCATCTCGTGGTTCTTGTGCACCTGGTCGAACTCCGCCTCGGCAGCGCGCGCCGCCTCGGCGCTGTGATAGGTGCTCACCAGGTCGCGAGCCAGCGCGCGCTTGAGCTCGTAGGGGTTGCCCGTGCCCTCGGCCAGCGCGGCCTCGATCGCGTCCACCTCGTCGGGCGCGCACGAGCTCGCCAGGCGGTAGTACTTGACGATCATCTCATCGGGGATGGACATGGTCTTGCCGAACATATCGGCCGGCTCGTCGGTGAGGCCGATGTAGTTGCCGTAGCTCTTGGACATCTTGCGCGTGCCGTCGGTGCCCTCGAGCAGCGGCATCGTGAGCGCGATCTGGGGCTCCATGCCCATCTTCTCCATGAGCTCACGGCCGGCGAGCAGGTTGAACAGCTGGTCGGTACCGCCCATCTCAACATCGGCCTCGATCTTGACCGAGTCGTAGGCCTGCATGACAGGGTAGAGGAACTCGTGCAGGGCGATGGGGGTCTGGGACTGGTAGCGCTTCGTGAAGTCGTCGCGCTCCAGGATGCGCGCCACGGTGAACTTGGAGGCCACCTCGAGCAGGCCCTTGAGGTCCATGCTCAAGATCCAGTCGCCGTTGTGGACGATGGTGGTCTTCTCGGGGTCGAGGATCTTCATGGCCTGGGAGACGTAGGTCTGTGCGTTGGCCTCGACCTGCTCCTGGGACAGCTGAGGGCGCGTGGAGTTCTTGCCGGACGGGTCGCCGATCATGGCGGTGCCGTTGCCGATGATGAGCGTCACGCGGTGGCCGAGGTCCTGGAACTGGCGCATCTTGCGCAGCGGCACGGCATGCCCCAGATGCAGGTCGGGGCTGGTGGGGTCGACGCCCAGCTTGATGTTGAGCGGCACGCCGCGCTCGAGCTTCTTTTTGAGGTCGGCCTCGGGCACGATCTTGGCGGCGCCGGAGGTGATGATGCGCATCTGCTCTTCTACAGGCAACATAAGGTGCACCTTTCCTGCAAGGTCATAGCACCCTCGCCGCGTTGTGCGCAAGCGTCAAACGGGCGGTGCTGGAACGACATATGGGCATAAGTGTAGCCGAGTTGCCCGGTCTGCGCCATGCGCGGAAGCGGGTACGGTGAAGCGAGCGGGGCTGGCCTGGCCGTAGGCGGAAGGCACGAGGCGGGGCTGGCTTTGCATCACAAAGGTGGGACGAAGCGGCAAAGGGCGGGGCAACGAGAAGCCGGCCCCGCCGCAGATGCCGAGCGCGCGACGAAGCCAGCCTCGCAGCAAGTCATGGTGACGCAACGGTGCAAGCCGCGCAGAGCAGGAAGCGGGCGCGGCTGCGAGGCGCGCTGCCGGGCCTCCTTCCCCTATGTCCACTGGGCGGCGCCGGCCTCACCGCCCGCAACGGGCATACGAACGCGCAGCCCGCTGCCGGTCCACACCCCTGCCCGCTGGGCGCCATCGCGCCTGCGGGCTTGACGCACCCGCAGCGGGACCGCCCGCATCGGGATCAGGCGCCTGCGGGACCCCGCCCATGTCGTGCATATCGGTGCAGGCAACCTATCGGCACGCAGCAGCCAGACGTCGGTACTACGAGACGTCGGCACACAACAGCTAGACGGCGGCGTCGAAGATGCGCGTGCGGCCGAGGGCATCGACCCGCACCGGCAAGCGCGCGCCGTCGGCATCCACCAGCACGCGGTCGCCTGCCTGCGATGCCAGGCGACGCGGGCACGCTCGGCAGCAACCGCGTGGGGCATCCGCGCCGGCGTGCGGCTCCGCTGCCGTCGCATCCGCTGCGGCCTCGGCAGCCGAGCGGGCGCACGGGCCCTCAGCGGTCAACAGGCAATGCTCGGTCACCATGAGCTGCGCATGAGGCTCGAGCTGCACCAACGGTGCCACCTCGACCTCCGGCACGGCCGCCGCGATCGCGCGCATCTCATCGGCGGCGAGCTCGTAGGGCAGCCACACCCGCCGCGCGCCGAGCGCGGCCAGCCAGCGGACCGTCCGCGCGTTCCACACCGGAATCGGCGGCGCCACCTCCCACGCCGCCCCGGCAGCGCGCGCCGCCTCAATCTGGGAGAGGTTGCGGCACACAACCGCCGCCGCCCGCCGGCACAGCGCCTCGACGCGGGCGGCAGACGCCGCGCGGGCCACCTCGTCGAGCACCACCGTGAGCGTGGGCACCAACGGCTCCCAGGCATCCGCATCGGCCTCAAGCAGACGATGGGCGAACACCACGGGCGTGCAAGGGACTGCAGGCACGCAAGGGGTCGTGGACACGCAGGAGGCTGCGACGGCCACTTCGCCCGCGCTCGGCGCATCCGTCAACTCAGCACCCAGCGCAACCGCAGACCCCGCGCCCGCGTCCCCTTTCGCCACGCCGGCCCGTTTCCGTCGACGGTGGCTCGGCGCCGAGACCTCCTGCCCGGCCGCGCCGCCCGACAGACGCGCCTCCTCATCGCGCAGGGCCGCGATGGCCCGCGCGCTTTCCTCCACGGCCCGAACGCTGCGCACCACATGCACCGCGCTGCCCACCTCGACCTTGCGCTTGCAGCGCAGGCGCACCGCCGAGCCGACCGGCACATCCTGCGGGCACGCCACCTGAGGCCAGCGCGTCGGCACGTCGCGGACCGCATCGGCCGCCGGCGTCGAGCGGATCTCCAGCGTGTCGCCCGCCTCAACCGCCCGCTCGAAGGCGATGCGCGCCCACTCGTGCCCGCGCTCGATAACCTCGCCCACGCACAGGCCCTGGTTGATGGCGCGCTCTCGGCTCATGAGCCCCGAGCCGGTCCGACCACGCAGGTAGCCATCGGTGAATCCGCGGTTGAACGAGCGCGCCAGCTGGTCGGTGAGCGCCCGCGCCCCAGGCTCGCATCCGGCGCCCACGGCATCGAGCGCCGCACGGTAGGCGCGCACGACGTTGTATACGTAATCGGGCGCCTTCATGCGCCCCTCGATCTTGAGGGCGGCCACGCCGGCGGCCGCAAGCTCGCCCACATGGCCCACCGACAGGTAGTCGCGCGGGCACAGCAGCCTGTCGCCGGCGGCCTGTCGCCGCAGGCGCGGATCCGGCTCGTCGGGGCGCACCCCCGCCAGCACCCGACCGGAGGCGTCCTCGAGCGCGTAGGCCATCCGGCACGGCTGCGCGCAGTCGCCGCGCATCGCGGAGCGGCCGCGGCGCACCGCCGAGAAGGAGCAGGCTCCCGAGTAGCAGATGCAGATGGCCCCATGGCAGAAGGCCTCGACCTCCACGCCGGCGGCAGCCAGCGCGGCCAGCTCCTCGAGCGACAGCTCGCGGGCGCAGGTCACCCGGCTGACCCCAAGCTCGCGGGCGGCCAAGCGCGCGGCCGCCGCATCCTGGACGCCCGCCTGCGTGGACAGGTGCAGCTCGGCTGCGGGCACCGCGCGCCTCAGCTCGAGTGCCAGGCCCGGATCGGCCACGATGAAGGCATCGGCGCCGGCGGCGTGGGCCCGGGCGGCAAGGTCCACCGCGCCGGCGAGCTCTCCCTCATGCAGGCAGGCATTCAGCGTCACATAGACACGCGCCCCGTGCGCATGGGCGAGCGCGCACGCCGACGCCAGCTGCGCCAGCGAAAAGCCGGCGTTGCCCGCCCGCGCGCTGTAGGCCCCCAGCCCCGCGTACACCGCATCGGCCCCGGCCGCCACCGCGGCGCGCAGCGCGTCGGGCGTCCCGGCGGGCGCCAGCAGCTCCGGCAGCCTCGTCATCGTCATCGCCTCGGCCTCCTTGCCCTCTTACTGGTATCTTCCATCGGCCGCGGCAAGCACATGCGTCCGCGCGGCACCTCGCCTGGGGCCATAGCCGTACAGGCGCGGCGCGCCCATTGTCCCAGAGCCGCCGCCGGCGCACCCACCGCGCATCTGGAGTTTCCCTTAAACCTCCCCATGCTCGGCATCACCTGCCACCCCGATGCGCTACTGTGTATTGAATCTATGTGCGCCGCCTGCCGAGCGCACCGCGACCAACACGTTCGACCATCCCCGTAGGAGGTTGTCTATGGGTCCTCGCCAGCGCCACGTACGCCAGCGCACCAAGACGCATGTCGTCCCCATCACCATCGTCTCGTTTTTCGGCTTCATGCTCATCGCCGGCGTGGCCTTCGGCATCGGCATGCTGGGCAACGTCCAGCGATGGCTGCAGGACCTGCCCGACTACACCGACGCCAAGCAGTACCTGGTGAGCGAGCCCACCCACATCCTCGACGCGCAGGGCAACGAGATCGCCACCTTCTTCGTGCAGAACCGCGAGAGCGTCACGCAGGACCAGGTGTCGCCCTATGTGCTCAAAGGCACCGTCGACGTTGAGGACGAGCGCTTCTACGAGCACAACGGCGTCGACATCATCGGCATCGGCCGCGCTATCATCGCGCAGCTCACCGGCCGCTCCGAGGGCGCCTCCACCATCACCCAGCAGCTCGTGCGCAACACCATCCTGTCTGAGGAGCAGTTCGACCAGACCATCGAGCGCAAGGTGCGCGAGGCCTACCTCGCCATCAAGATGGAGGAGATCTACTCCAAAGACGAGATCTTGATGATGTACCTCAACACCATCTACTACGGCCACGGCGCCTACGGTATCCAGGCGGCCGCCAAGACCTACTTCTCCAAAAACGCCAGCGACCTCACCCTGGCCGAGGCCGCGCTGCTGATCGGCCTGCCCAACTCGCCGTCCTACTACGACCCCACCGTCAACCCCGACGCCGCCGTCGAGCGCCGCAACAAGGTCCTCGACAACATGCTGCGCATGGGCGATATCACCCAGGAGGAGCACGACGCCGCCCAGGCCGAGGCACTCACCCTGAACGTCACCGAGACGTCCGACTCCGGCATCACCGTGTACTCCCAGCCCTACTTCGTGGACTACGTGAAGTCCCTGCTGCAGGAGGAGTTCTCCACCGACGTCCTGTTCAAGGGCGGCCTCACGGTGAAGACCACCATCGACCCCACGGTCCAGGCCGCCGCCGAGCAGGCCGCCGTGGGCAACATCAACAAGTACAGCGCCGCCAACGACCTCAACATCGGCATGACGGTCATCGACCCCAAGACCGGCTACATCAAGGCCATGGTGGGCGGGCGCGACTACAACGACAGCGACGCGCACACCAACCACGCCATCACGCGGCGCCAGCCCGGTTCGGCCTTCAAGGTGTTCACCCTGGCCACCGCGATCAAGATGGGCATGAACCCCACCGTGCGCGTGAACTGCAACTCGCCGCTCACCTGGAAGCTGTCCGACGGCACCACCTACAACGCGCAGAACTACGGCGGGGCGAGCTACGGCACGCTCACGCTGGCCCGCGCCACCGAGCTGTCCTCGAACACCGGCTACATCCAGGTGGCCGAGGCGATCGGCAACCAGAACATCCTGGAAACCTGCCGTACGCTGGGGCTCGACACCTCCAACATGGATGACACCCTGTCGATGACCCTCGGTACGGGCTCGGTGTCCACCCTCGGCATGGCCGAGGCGTTCGCCACCTTCGCCAACGGCGGCTACCACCGCGAGTCGGTGGCCATCACCGAGATCGACTCGCGCGACGGCAAGGTGCTCTACCAGCACCAGGACGCGCCCGAGCAGGCGCTCACCACCGGTCAAGCCGAGGCGGTCACCCAGGTGCTGGAAGGCGTCATGACCAGCGGCACCGGCCGCAGCGGCAACCCCTGGATCGACCAGCCCATCGCGGGCAAGACCGGTACCGCCGGTACCGCCAGCGAGACGACCGACCTGTGGTTCTGCGGCTACAGCCCGCAGTACGCCGTCTCCATCTGGGTGGGCCACTCGGGCAGCAACGCCGCCATCTATGGCCTGCACACGAGTGAGATGGTCCTGCCGGTGTTCAAGACCTTCATGAGCACGATGCTGTCCGGCACGGCACGCGAGGAGTTCCCCACCGGCGACGCGCCCGAGTACAAGGCGAATTCCACGTGGACCTTCTCCAAGACCAACGCGAAGTCCGAAAAGCAGCAGGAGCAGGGCGGCCAGATCACCGAGGAGGGCACTGTCACCGAGGAGCAGCAGTCCGACAGCACCGACACGAGCGGCACGGGCAACGGCGGCACCGACTCGGGCTCCGGCGGCACCGACAACAGCGGCAACAACAGTGGAACCGATTCAGGTAACGGCGGGACCGACGGGGGCACCGACTCAGGTTCCGGCGGCTCCGGCAACAACGGCGGAACCGATAACGGCGGCACCGTGACCCCCGATCCGCCCACCGGCTGATCCGCGCAACGCCGCACCGTGCACACGCGCCGTCGCCCTCAGGCATCCCGCCTGCCGGCGACGGCGCGTTTTTCATGCGGCGGCGGCCAGCATTTACTTGAGGACCAACGACGCATGCTATTCCGAGCAGTCATTACGACCAAGCATCATTCCGTGTTCGACCGCCGGTGCCCTCCAACAGCAAAGGCCGAGAGAGCAGGTGCCCTCCCGGCCTATTCGAAACATGGCTCCATGAGCCGCCTTCTACCTTCTAGCGTGCGGGGACGCTCGCCCTTGCCGAGCTCGCCCCCACCGCGTGCAGCGCCGGCGACACCCGACGGCGCGCCGTCAGCGGCGTTAGCGGCGGACGTTGCGCAGCTTGTTGATCATGCCGGCGAAGCGCTCGCCGTCCTCAGCCGTCTGCGCGATCACGAGGATCGTGTCGTTGCCGGCCAGCGAACCGAGCACGTCGGGCAGATCGGCCGCATCGATGGCGGCAGCGATACCCGAGGCGGTGCCGGGCTGCGCCTTCACGAGCACCAGGTTGTCGGTGCGCTGCACGCCGATGACCAGTTCGGAGACCATGCGCTGCAGGTGCAGATCCTCAGCCAGCACATACACGCCCTCGGGCAGCTTGCGCAGCCCCATGTCGGCGATATCGCGTGATACCGTAGCCTGCGTGCAGTCGAATCCGCATGCCTTGAGCTCCGTTACCAACATGCGCTGGGTGCGCACGTTGCGGTCTCGCACGATCTCGCGGATGGCATCCTGCCGTCCGTTGCGCCTCTTCGCCATACCGGCCTCCCATTCGTCAAGCGCATCAACGCATCCTGCGCGATACTCGGTGTCGGTTTACCACCTTATTGACCCATGGTACATGAGAACAGGCCCGTTGAATAGAAAGTTCCAGTTTTGTAACAATCGTGCATAGAGAATGGCAACGCCTAGGCATGCGAACCGGACGGTGCATGGGATCGTGACCGGCGCGCGGCGGCATCGGAGGCCGACGGTCTACGCGATCGGCGTGAGCGCGCCCTCGTCGTAGGTCACGGCCATGAAGCACAGGCCGCGGGCGGGGGCGGTGGGACCGGCAGCCCGACGGTCGCAGGCCGCGAGTGCCTCGGCGAGCCATGCGGGATCGCGACGATGCGCGCCGACCTCAACCAGGCTGCCCACGATCGTGCGCACCATGGAATGCAAAAACGCGTTGCCGGTGATGGTGAACGCCAGATGCTCCTCCCCCAGCTCGCCGGCGTGCGCGAACGACACCGCGTGCACATTGCGGCATGTGGGCTTCCCCACCGCCGAGGCCACCTTGCAGAAACTCTTGAAATCGTGCTCCCCCACCAGACACGCGGCCGCCCGCTCCATCGCCTCCACGTCGAGCGGATGCCGATGCCACCAGGTCACATGGCGCGTGAGCAGCGGCCGGGCGTCGCCGGTGGCGATGCGGTAGGTGTAGGTGCGCGCCCGTGCGTCGAAGCGAGCGGAGAATCCGGGGGCGGCCCGATACACCTCGCCCAGCGCGATGTCGTCGGGCAACAGCGCCGCCATGGCGCGCATCCACCGGCTCCGCGTGATGGCGAGCTCGGCCTCGGTTGCCGGCACGCTCACGTACTGCGCGATGGCGTGCACCCCGGCATCGGTGCGGCCGGCGCAGGTGAGGTCGATCGGCCGACGCAGAAACGTCTCCAGCGCCCGGCGCAGCTCGCCGGCGACCGTCCTGATGCCGGGCTGCTCGGCGAAGCCCGAGAAGGCGGCGCCGTCGTAGCCCAGACGGAACACCAGCGTGCCGTCGAGCGGATCGGGCATGGTATAGGCGCCCGTGTTGTCCTGAGGCATGGTGCAGGCACCTGTGTTGTCCTGAGGCATGGACCTCCCTTTCAAACCTGCGCACCCGGGCGCGGGCACAACCACCCGGCCGCGGATGCGAACAGCATCATCGAACCTACGCCGGCGCCCATGCCGAGGCGAGCGGCAGGACTGCCGCCAGCAGCACGCCGCCCGCGAGCAGCAGCCATTCGCGCGGCTCCAGCGCGTGCGGTGCCACCAGCGGGGCATCGGGACCCTCAGGATAGCACCGCGCGGCCATGGCCTCGCCCAGCCGGTCCGCCCGGCGCAGCAAACCCACCACCATCGGCGCGAGCACGGCCACCCAGGCGCGACCGCGCGCAGCCAGCCCACCTGAATCGAACCGAACCCCGCGGGCGCGCTGGGCGGTATGGATGCGCATGACCTCCTCGCCCGTCAGCGGGATAAAGCGCAGGGCGAGCGAGAGCACGCAGCCCAGCTGCGCCACCGGCACCCCAACGCGACGACAGGGCCGCAGCAGGCGCATACAGGCGTCGCTGATCTGGGTTGCCGTGGTCGAGGAGGCCACCACCAGCGAGAACCCCAGCAGCAACGCGATCCGCAGGGCCGCCGCCAAGCCCCGCAGGCCACCCGCTGGGTTCAAGCCGACGGGCCCCGCAAGCGCCACCGTAGCCCGCCCGTCGCAACTGATAAGGTTCGCGAACAGGGCAAAGGCGAGAACGATGGCGGCCGGGCGCAGGGCGCGGACAAGCGCCGCCGGGCGCATGCGGGCCGCCGCCGCGGCGCCGGCAAGCACCGCCGCCCATGCCGCCAACCCCCACCAGCTGCCGGTGGCGAACACGCCGATGCAGATCGCGGCGAGCACCCCGAGCTTGACGCGGGCGTCGATACCGGCAAGCGGCGAGGACGGGATGTAGGCGCCCAGCAGCGGGTGGAACCCGCGGCCAGCGCGGGTTTGGAGGCGCGGCGAGGTGGAATCGGGCGCTACGGGATTGCGCACGGGGTCGGGTGTGAGGTCAGAGGCAGAGGCTAAAGCGTCGACGGCGCCGTTGTGGCCCGCACGCGCGGCGAGCGCCCGATACAGGCGCGCGGATTCCGGCAGCAGCAAACCCGCACGCGCGAAGGCGCCAGCGGCCTGCCCCACCTGCGAGGGCGTTCCGCGCCAGCAGATGCGCCCCTCGGCCAGCAGCGCCACCTCGTCGACCGCCGCCAGCCACTCGCCCACATCGTGGCTGATAACCACCACCGCGCGCCCCGAGCGCGCCAGGTCGCGCACGAGCGCGCGCACGAACCGGCGACCGGAGGCGTCGAGTCCCGCCGTGGGCTCATCGAGCACCAGGACCGGTGCCGCAAGCGAGAGCACCGAGGCGATGGCCACACGGCGCGCCTGCCCGCCCGACAGCTCAAACGGGTACCGCTCGAGCAGGCCCGCCTCCAAACCGACCGCCCGTGCCGCCGCATCAACGCGCGCCGCTACCTCGCGCTCATCGGCGCCGAGGTTGCGCGGGGCGAAGGCAATCTCATCGAACACCGTGTCGAGGAAGAACTGCGTCTCGGGGTTCTGCCACGCCAAGCCGCAGGCCCCGGGGCGCGCCGGCGAACCGGCGATGCGCACACGCCCCGCATCCGGCTCGCGCAGGCCCGCCGCCACAGTGGCGAGCGTCGATTTGCCCGAGCCCGAACGGCCGGCCAGCAGCACCACGGAGCCGGCCCGGGCGCAAAAATCGAGCGCGTCCAGCACGGGCGCGCCCGTATACGAGCACGACACCCCCGCAAGCTCCAGCAGAGGCTCGGGCACAGGTGCCTTGGTCGGAGCCGAAGTCGCGCCGACGGGTACCTCTGCCGCCGCAGCCTCTGCCACCGCCGTTGCCCCGGCGGGAATCGAATCAGCAGCGGAAACCTCTGTCGGAACCGAAGCCGGAGCCGCGCCGGCGGGTACCTCTGCCGCCGCAGCCTCGGTCGCCGCTGATGCCACGGCGGGAGCTGCCTCGGCGATGGAAGCCCCTGCTGGAACCGAAGCCGGAGCCGCGCCAGCGGGTGCTTCGGCCTCAGCAGGAACCTCGGCACCGGACGCACGGTGCGCACCGGACGCCATGGACACCTCGGTCGCACCAGAGCCCTCATCCATGCTCGTCCGCAAACGAGCCGGGTCGCAAAGCCTCCGTGCCTCGTCCAGCACGGCTCTGCGCCCGTCAGACGCCGCACAAAGCCAGGACGCGAGCTGATCGGGCTCAACCCCCTGCGCGGGGTCGAAGCCGGCCCGAACGGCGGCACACAGCGCAGCAGCATACGGGTCGTCGGCCCCCAGAAGCGCATCGGGGCCCATTCGCCCCGTGCGCACGAACGCCGCCGGGGTGCCCTGCCACACCACGCGCCCCTCGGCGAGCATGAGGACGCGGTCGCAGGCCATGACCTCGAGCGCATCGTGGGTGATGCAGAGCACCCCGAGGCCCTCGTCGTGCGCCAGGCTGCGCGCTAGCGACCGGAACGCCGGGCGCAGCGACGAGTCGAGTTGCGCGGTCACCTCGTCGAGCACCAGGTAGCGCGGCTCCATCGCCAGCACGCCGGCGAGCGCCACGCGCTGCAGCTCGCCGCCGGACAACTCCTCGCAGCTGCGGCCGCGCAACGCCGCAGCTCCCGCCCACACGAGCGCCCGTTCCGCGCGCGAACGCACCTCGTCCTCATCGCAGCCGATGTTGCGGGGACCGAATGCCACCTCATCGTCCACGAGCGACGAGACGATCTGACACGAGGGATCCTGGCGCACCAGGCCCACGCGCCGACGCACCTGGCGCCGCTCGTATATACCTGCCGCCGGATCGACCCCATCGACCTCGATCGAGCCATGTGAGGCCATAAGCGAGCCGCAAAGCGCCCGGCCCAGCGTGCTCTTGCCCGAGCCGTTCGCGCCCACCAGAGCCACAAGCTCGCCGGGCGCCAGCGAAAGGGATACCCCGCGCACCACGGAGCTCCCTTCCAGCTCGATATGGATATCGGATGCCGCAAGCACCGCCCTGCACCTCCTTGTCGTCCCTTCGCCGCGCCAACGCCAGCTGCCACCACGGCGCGAGCCTTCGAATCATAGCAGCGCACACGCAGATTTATCGTCGCACGCGAGCCATCCCATCGCCGCACGCGCCGTCCCATCGCCGCAGGCAGTCGCCACCATAGCCGCGCGCATCGCACGGAAGCCATCCCATCGCAGCGCACAGTCGCCACCATAGCCGCGCGCATGTCGCGCACACCGCACGCACCGCATCATCGCTCGATAGCAAAAGAGGGACGCGCAACCACACGCGTCCCTCTCACACATCAGCCTATCGGCGAGTGCCCGGCAGGCTACTCAGCAGCCTGCTCCTCGGCAGTGGCCTCGGTCTCGACAGCCTCGACCTCAGCAGCCTCCTCGGCCTCGGGAGCCTGCTCGGCGGCAGCCTCCTCCTTCACGGCCTTCACCGCAGCGGGCTTGGACGCCGGGGCGGCCTTCTTGGCCTTGGGGGTGCAGGGCTCGGTCACGAGCTCGATGATGACCATCTCGGCAGCGTCGCCCTTGCGGGGACCGAGCTTCATGATGCGGGTGTAACCGCCGTTGCGGTCGGCCCACATGCCCTGAGCAGCCTTGTCGAAGATCTCGGCCACAAGGCGCTTATCGCCGAGCTTGGCGATCGCCAGACGGCGGGAGTGCAGGTCGCCCTTCTTGGCCCAGGTAATGATGGGCTCGGCGTAGCCGCGCAGCGCCTTGGCGCGCGTGATGGTGGTCTTGATGCGATCGTTCTCGAAGAGCGCCTTGGCAAGGCTCTTCTTCATGGCCTTGGTGTGGCTGGCATCGGTGCCGAGCTTCAGGCCTTTCTTCTTGTTGTGACGCATGGTTACGGATTCTCCTCTAAAACAGGGCGCTTAAGCCTTGAGGCCCAGGCCCATCGACTCAAGCTTGTCCTTGACTTCCTCGATCGACTTCACGCCGAAGTTGCGGATGTTCAGCAGGTCGTTCTCGGAGAACTCGACGAGCTGACGCACGGAGTGAATGCTGGCGCGCTTCAGGCAGTTGTAGGAACGAACCGAGAGGTCCAGGTCCTCGATCTGCTTGTCGAGCTCAGCGTTGTCGTTCGAGACCTCAGGCGCGAAGATGGAGATCTCCTCTTCGGCCTCGGGCTCATCGGCAAGGTTCATGAACGCGGCCATGTGCTGGTTGATGATGTTAGCGGCCTGAACCACCGCATCGCGCGGGGCAACGGCGCCGTTCGTCTCGATCTCGAGCACCAGGCGATCGTAGTCGGTGTGCTGACCCACGCGGCAGGCCTCGACGAGCTTGGCGCAGCGCTTCACGGGCGAGAACAGCGAGTCGACATGGATGATCCCGATGGGGTCGTTGTCGCGCTTGTTCTGCTCGTAGGACACGTACCCGCGACCGTAGCCGATGCGCATGCTCATGGTGAGGTGGCCGCCCTCGGTCAGGGTGGCGATGTGCTGCTTGGGGTTCACGAGCTCGAACTCGGAGGGGATGAAGAAGTCCTCACCCGTCACCGTGCAGGGACCGTCAACCGAGATGGTGGCGGTGCCCTCGCCGGTGGTACCGAGCGAGCGGAACACCAGCCCCTTCACGTTCAGGACGATATCGGTAACGTCCTCGACCATGTTGGGGATGGTGGTGAACTCGTGCTGGGCGCCATCGATCTGGATGGCCTCGACGGCTGCACCCTCGAGCGAGGACAGCAACACGCGGCGCAGGGAGTTACCCAGCGTGTCACCGTACCCACGCTCCAGGGGCTCGACGGAGACGCGGGCAGCGGTGCTGCTGATCTCCTCGACCTGAACCTGGGGCCTGATGAATTCTGACATGTATAACCTCCAGCGTAGCGCGCGAACGATTACCTCGAGTAGAGCTCGACGATGAGTTGCTCGTTGATCTCGCCGCTGATCTGGTCACGGCTGGGCAGCGAAATGACGTTGCCCGACAGCTTCTCGATGTTGACCTCGAGCCAGCCGGGAACCTCGAAGCGCTCGGAGGAGATGAGGGCCTCCTTGATGGGGAGCAGATCGCGGAACTTCTCGCCCACGGCCACGACGTCGCCGGGCTTCACGAGGTAGGACGGGATGTCGACGCGCTTGCCGTTCACCGTGAAGTGACCGTGACGCACGGACTGACGAGCCTCTTTGCGCGTACGGGCGAAGCCGAGGCGGAAGACCACGTTGTCGAGACGGGTCTCGAGGGTGACGAGCAGGTTCTCACCGGTGACGCCATCCATGCGCAGGGCGCGCTCGTAGTAACGGCGGAACTGCTTCTCAAGCACGCCGTAGATGAACTTAACCTTCTGCTTCTCGCGCAGCTGCATGCCGTACTCGGATTCCTTGCGACGGCGACGGGGCTGGCGGATAGATTCCTTCTTGCTGCTGTAGCCCAGCTCAACGGGATCGATCCCGAGCTGACGGCAGCGCTTAAGAACAGGAGTCCTGTCGATTGCCATAGTTAATCGATCCTTTCAAGTTACACGCGGCGACGCTTCTTGGGGCGGCAGCCGTTGTGCGGAATGGGGGTCTTGTCCTGGATGCTCGAAACCTCAAGACCGGCGGCCTGGAGGGAGCGGATCGCGGTCTCGCGACCGGAGCCGGGGCCCTTCACGAAGACGGCGACCTTGTGCATGCCGTGCTCCATAGCGGCCTTGGCGCAAGCCTCGGCAGCCATCTGGGCGGCGAACGGCGTCGACTTACGGGAGCCCTTGAAGCCCACGGTACCAGCCGACTTCCAGGCAATGACGTTGCCCGCAGGATCGGTGATCGAAACGATCGTGTTGTTGAACGTAGAACGGATGTGAGCCTGGCCCACGGAGATGTTCTTACGGTCGGCGCGCTTGATGCGGGTAGCGGCGCCACGCTTGTTCTTAGCAGTAGCCATGTTGCGTCAGTCTCCCTTATTTCTTCTTCTTGGCACCGATCTGACGCTTCGGACCCTTGCGGGTGCGAGCGTTGGTGTGGGTGCGCTGGCCGCGGACAGGGAGGCCCTTGCGGTGACGGAGGCCGCGGTTGCAGCCGATGTCCATCAGACGCTTGATGTTCTGAGCGCGATCGCGACGGAGGTCGCCCTCGGTCATGATCGCGTTCGTGTCGATGTACTCACGGATGGCCGCAATCTCGTCCTCGGTGAGGTCCTTGATGCGGGTACCGTCAGCAATGTTGCACGCAGCGCAAATCTTCGCTGCGGTGGTGCGGCCGATGCCGTAGATGTAGGTCAGACCAATCTCCGCACGCTTCTCGTTCGGAAGGTCGACACCATTGATACGGGCCAACGTAGGTCTCCTCTCTTAGCCCTGGCGCTGCTTGTGGCGGGGGTTCTCGCAGATGACGAGGACCTTGCCATGGCGCCGGATGATCTTGCACTTATCGCACATCTTCTTGACCGAAGGACGTACCTTCATCGTTCTTCCTCTCGGTAGTGCTCAAACTACAAATGGAATGTTATCTACTCGCCCAGCCGCAGGCGTGAAAGACAAAATGACTGGAGAACGCACCGAAGCGGGCTGAGCAACCCGGCCTTGGGACACGCGTTCAGGCAGCGGTGCCGCTATTTGTAGCGATAGGTGATGCGACCGCGCGTGAGGTCATAAGGGGAAAGCTCCACCACGACCTTGTCGCCCGGCAGAATGCGGATGTAGTTCATGCGGATCTTGCCCGAGATGGAGCACAGAACCGAATGACCGTTCTCAAGCTCAACGCGGAACATGGCGTTTGGCAGCGGCTCGGTGACCGTGCCCTCGAGCTCGATAGCATCTTCTTTCTTCACGAGCAATCATCTTTCTCTCAAAAACGACAGCAGCCTTGCATGATACCTCATTCGAAAGGAGCGATTGGGCATTACTCAATCGCTCCATAATTTTTTTGCGCAATCTGGGGACGGGGTCGATTCGTACACCGTGCATGCGTGCGCGATTTGGGGACGGGGTCGATTGGTAGAGCCGCACATGTTGTGCAAGCCCAATCCCTCGTCAGCGGACAGAGCCGTTTCGATTCTCAGGTCTGCTCGGCAGGGCACCTCGATCACTTTAGAGATGCGGCCGCATCGCGTGAAGACCCAGCCAACCAAACGGCATGCCTTCTTGGATAAAAAACGAGACGACCCCGTCCCCAGACTGCAAAAAAACGAAATGACCCCGTCCCCAGACTGCACGTCCCCAGACTGCAGGTTACATGACGCCGCCGGGCATGGAACACCACGGGCCCTGGGAATCCTGCGTGAGAATCACCGGGCCGTCGTTGGTGATGGCGATGGTGTTCTCGTAGTGAGCCGCAGGCAGGCCGTCGTCGGTCGAGACGAGCCAGTTGTCCGGACCCACGTGCACATGGTGCGTACCCTGGGTGATCATGGGCTCGATCGCAATGACCATGCCGGCCTGCAGGCGCACGCCGCGACCCTTCTTCCCGTAGTTGGGAACGTTGGGGTCCTCATGCATCACATGGCCCACGCCGTGACCCACGTAATCGCGCAGCACGCCGTACCCGTGGCTCTCGGCGAGGGTCTGCACCGCGTGGCCGATATCGCCCACGTGATTGCCGGGCACCGCCTGCGCGATGCCAGCCTTCAGGCAGTCGAGCGTGACCTCGCACAGTGCCTTTGCCTCGGGCGAAGGGGTGCCCACGAAAAACGTCCAGGCGTTATCCCCTACCCAACCGTCCACGATCGCGCCGGTGTCGATCGAGATGATGTCACCGTCGCGCAGGATGATATCGGGGTTCGGGATGCCGTGGACCACCGCGTCGTTCAGCGAAGCGCAGATGCTGCCCGGAAAACCGCCGTAGCCCTTGAAGGCGGGGATGCCGCCGTGCATGCGGATGATCTGCTCGGCGAGCTGATCGAGCTCGAAGGTGGACACGCCGGGGCGCACCATGGCCCCCACGTGCCGGAGCGCCATCTTGGACAGCGCTCCGGCCTTCTTCATCTGCTCGATCTCGGCTGCAGTCTTGATCTTGATCATAGACCGAGCGCTTCCTTCACCTCAGCGTAGACGGTGTCCACCGGGCGATCGCCGTCGACAACCTTCAGGATGCCCTGGCCGCGATAGTACTCCACCAGCGGGCTGGTGTTCTTCTCGTACACGTCCAGACGGTTCGCGATGGTCTCGGGCTTGTCGTCGTCGCGCTGGTACATCTCACCGGAGCACTTAGGACAGGACTCGGTATCGGGACCGGCGGTGTAGCCGCAGTCGCGGCAAGTGCGACGGGAGGACAGGCGCTCGATAATGACCTCGGCCGGAACGTCGACCAGCAGCGCGCCGTCCAGCTCGCGGCCGAGCGCGGAGAGCTCGGTGTCCAGGGTGACCGCCTGCATGGTGTTGCGCGGGAAGCCGTCCAGGATGAAGCCCTTCTTGGCGTCATCGGCGGCCAGGCGCTCCTTCACCAGGTCGATCACGAGCTGGTCGGGCACGAGCTCGCCGGCATCCATGTACTTCTTGGCTGCAACGCCCAGCTCGGACTGAGCCTTGACCGCAGCGCGCAGCAGATCGCCGGTGGAGATGTGGGCCACGCCGTACTCGGCCACCAGGCGCTGCGCCTGCGTCCCCTTGCCGGCGCCGGGGGCTCCCAACAATACGATGTTCATCAAGCTCTCCTTTCAGCCTACTTGAAGAAGCCGTCGTAATCGTACATCTTGAGCTGACTCTCGACCTTGTCGAGGGTGTCGAGCACCACGCCCACCATGATGAGCACGGAGGTGCCGCCGAAGGCCTGGATGAGCGAGTTACCCGTGAACGAGAACACGATCGACGGCACGATGGCGATCAGCGCCAGGAAGATGGCGGAGGGCAGCGTGATCTTGTTGAGCGCGTTCTTGATGTAGGTAGCGGTGGCCTTGCCGGGACGCACGCCGGGGATGAACCCGCCCTGCTTCTTCAGGTTGTCGGCCGTGTCGTCGGGATTGAACACCATGGAGGTGTAGAAGTAGGCGAAGAACACGATGAGGACAACGTTCAGAATCCAGTTGATCCAGCCGCTCGAAAGCGCACCGGCAAAGGCCTGCATCCAACCGACGCTCGGGAAGAACACCGCGAGCTGCGCGGGGAAATAGAGCAGCGCGCTGGCGAAGATGATCGGCACGACGCCGGCCGTGTTCACCTTGATGGGCAGGTAGGTGGACTGACCGCCCATGATGCGGCGACCCACCACGCGCTTGGCGTACTGCACCGGGATGCGGCGCTGGCCGCGCTCCAAAAAGACGATGAACGGAATCACGCACAGAATGACCGCCAAGATCACCACGGTGACGATGATGCCGGTGGTGCCGCTCTCGGCGGAACGGAAGATCGCCTGGGGCAGGCCCGCCATGATGTTGGCGAAGATGATCAGGCTCATGCCGTTGCCGATGCCGCGCTGGGTGATGAGCTCGCCGATCCACATGATCAGCATCGCACCGCCCACCAGCGTACCCACGATCATGATGTCGAAGATGATCTCGGGGGTGTCAAGGCCGGTGAACTGAATGCCGAAGCTCTTGAACAGGAACAGGTAGCCGATGGCGTTCAGCAGCGCCAGGGCCAAGGTGAGGTAGCGGGAGTACTGCGTGATCTTGGTCTGGCCGACCTCGCCCTCGCGCGCCAGCTCATGCAAGCTGGGGACCACGGCCTGCAGCATCTGCATGATGATGGAGCTCGTGATGTAGGGCATGATGCCGAGCGAGAACACCGACACGTAGGACAGCGCACCGCCGGAGAAAAGATTCAACAGAGCCATCGCGCCCGAGGCGAGCGTATCGCCCGTGGACTGGAAAAGGCCCAGCATCCCCTGGAAGGGAATGCCGGGCACAGGAACGTGCGCACCGATACGGTACACAACGAGCATCGCGATGGTGAAGAGAATCTTTCCGCGGAGTTCTTTGATGCGGAATGCATTCTTCAAACCAGTTAGCACGGGAGCTCGACCTTTCCGCCCGCAGCCTCGATCTTGGCCTTGGCAGAAGCCGAAACCTTCTCGATCTTGACCGTGAGCTTCTTCGTGATCTCGCCGTCGCCCAGAATCTTGACGGGCTCGAACTCGCTCTTGACGAGGCGGGCGGCCTTCAGGGCAGCGCCGTCGACAACCGCGTCGGCCTCGAAGCGCTCCTCGAGGGAGGACACGTTGATGGCGGTGTACTCGATGCGGCGCGGGTTCTTGAAGCCGGGCAGCTTGGGCAGGCGCATCGCGAGCGGGGTCTGGCCGCCCTCGAAGCCGGAGCCCTTGGTGCCGCCGGAGCGGGAACCCTGGCCGTTCAGACCGCGGCCAGCGTAGGTACCGCCCTTGCCGGAGTTACCGCGGCCAACGCGCTTGCGGTTGCGGTTGGAACCCGGAGCCGGAGTAAGGTCGTGAAGCTGCATTTGTTACTCCTCTACAATCTCAACGAGGTGCTTGACCTTGAAGATCATGCCGCGCACGCTCTCGTTGTCGGGGACCTCGCGCGTGTGGTTGATGCGGCGCAGGCCAAGCGAACGCACGGTGCGGCGCTGATCCTCCTTGCAGCCGTTGACGCTGCGGATCTGCTTGATCTTGATGGTGGAAGCCATGACTAGTTCTCCTTCCCGATGAACATCTCGGAAACGGTGAGGCCACGGAGCTCGGCCACATCCTCGGGGCTGGAGAGCTGCTTCAGGCCCTCGGCAGCCGCCTTGATGATGTTCAGGCCGTTGCTGGAACCCAGGGACTTGGAAAGAATGTTCTTGATGCCGGCCAGCTCGAAGAGCGGACGGACGGCACCGCCGGCGATAACACCGGTACCCTCGACGGCCGGGCGCATGATGATGCGGGCGGCGCCGAACTCGCCGATGACGTCGTGCGGAATGGAGCCGTCCTCGGTGACGGGCACGTGGAACATGTGCTTCTTGGCATCGATGGAGGCCTTGGAGATGGCCAGCGGCACCTCGGCCGACTTGCCCATACCCAGGCCCACGTTGCCCTTGCCGTCGCCGACGACCACGAGGGCCACCAGGCTCATGCGACGACCGCCCTTGACGGTCTTGGCCACACGGTTGATGAAGACGACGCGCTCCTCGAACTCAGAGGCCTCGCGCTGCTGCTGCTTTTGGTTACGAGCCATTTGCTACTACCTCCTAGAACTCGAGACCGGCGGCACGGGCACCGTCGGCAAGGGCCTTGACGCGGCCATGATAGATGCGGCCGCCGCGGTCGAAGGAGACCTTCGTGATGCCCGCCTCGATGGCGCGCTTGCCCACGAGCTGACCGATCTTCTCGGCAGCCTCCTTGTTCGACGTGTGGGTACCCTTGAACTCAGCCTCGAGCGTGGAGGCGGAAACGAGGGTGTGACCCTTGGTGTCATCGACGATCATCGCGTAGATGTTGGCGTTGGTGCGCACGACGCGCAGGCGCGGACGCTCGGGGGTACCGAAGATCTTGCCGCGGACACGACGCTGACGACGCTTGAGGCCTTCCCTCTTCGCCTTTTGCTTGTTCATGTGACAACTCCTTCATGGAAGTTCCGCCAGCACCTGACGGGGTGCTGGTCTTACGGTGCGGGAAGCCTTACTACTTGGCGGCCTTGCCGAGCTTGCGGCGGATGTGCTCGCCCACGTAGTGGATGCCCTTGCCCTTGTAGGGCTCGGGCGGACGCTTGCCGCGAATCTCGGCGGCAACCTGGCCAACCTGCTGCTTGTCGATGCCCTTGACGTTGATGTGGGTGTTGTCGGGCACCTCGAAGGTGATGCCCTCGGGCTGATCGTAGATGACCGGGTGCGAGAAGCCCAGGGAGAGCTCCAGGGACTTGCCCTTCAGCTGCACACGGTAGCCGACGCCGGCCAGCTCGAGCTGCTTGGTGTAGCCCTCGGACACGCCGGTGACCATGTTCTGCACGAGTGCGCGGGTGAGGCCGTGCATGGCGCGCGCGGTGCGCTCGTCGTTGGCACGGGTCACGACGATCTCGTTGTCCTCGACCGCGATGCTGATCAGGTCGTGGAAATCGAACTCCAGGGTACCCTTGGAGCCCTTGATGGTGAGGTGCTTGCCGTCAACTGCCACTTCGACTCCGGCGGGAATCTGGACAGGCTTCTTACCGATACGGGACACGGTGTCTCCTTTCCTTCTACACGCCGTCGAAACTACCAGACGAGGGCGACGACCTCGCCGCCGATGCCCTTCTTGCGAGCATCGCGGTCGGCCATGACACCCTGGCTGGTGGACACGATGGCGGTACCGAGGCCACCGCGAACGCGGGGCAGGTCCTTGCAGCCGGCGTACTTGCGCAGGCCGGGCTTGGAGTAGCGCTTGATGCCCTTGATGACCTTGGTCTTCTTCGGGCCGTACTTCAGGGTGATGTGCAGGGTCTTGGCGGGAGCGGTGTCCTCGACGGAATAGCTCTCGATGTAGCCCTCCTCGCAGATGACGCGAGCGATCTCGACGAGCTTCTTGCTGCTCGGCATCGAGACCTCAGCCTTGTTCGCAGCGTTGCCGTTGCGGATGCGCGTGAGCATGTCTGCGATCGGGTCGGTGAGATTCATGCGGATTCTCCTTCGTTCTTGATGAGTCCGTGCTATCGGTTCTTTCCCACCCGTGGCGGGAAAGCCTGCCTAACACGTCTTCCGTGCACGGGCGCGCGACGCCGCGTGCGCTGGCAGTGACTTACCAGCTGGCCTTCTTGATGCCGGGAAGCTCGCCCTTGAGCGCCAGCTCGCGGAAGCAGACACGGCACAGGCCGAACTTGCGGTACACGGAGTGCGGACGGCCGCAGCGCTGGCAGCGGGTGTACTCGCGCGTCGAGAACTTCTGCTTGCGATTGCACTTGACGATCATCGATGTCTTAGCCACTTATTTCCTCCTAACAGCTAAACGTTATGTCCCGAGCGGGCGGCACGTGCTCTTCGCGCGCCGCCCGTGAATCTCGGGGCAGATGAACCTATTTCTTGAACGGGAAGCCGAAGGCGTCGAGAAGGGCCTTGGCCTCTTCGTCGGTCTTCGCGGTGGTGACGATGGTGATATCCATACCACGGGTGTGGTCCACGGAGTCGAAATCGACCTCAGGGAAGATGAGCTGCTCGGTGACGCCCATGGAGAAGTTGCCACGGCCGTCGAAGCTCTTGGGGGAGATGCCGCGGAAGTCGCGGATACGCGGGATGGCGATCGCGGTGAGGCGGTCGAAGAACTCCCACATGCGGTCACCGCGCAGGGTGACCTTGGCGCCGATCGGCATGCCGGCGCGCAGCTTGAAGGAAGCGATGGACTTGCGGGCACGGGTCACCATGGGCTGCTGGCCGGTGATGACGCGCAGGTCGCGCACGGCGCCGTCGATGGCCTTGGAATCGGTGGCGGCCTCGCCCACGCCCATGTTCACGACGATCTTCTCGAACTTGGGGATCATCATGACGTTCTCATACTGGAACTTCTCCTGCATGAGCTGCTTGACCTCGTTGACGTACTTGGTCTTGAGACGCGGAACGTACTTCTCCTCTGCCATGTTTACTCCTTTTGGGGTTTTAAGCACGGGGCGGATGGCTGGACGCGCATGGGCCGTATGCGGGCCGCGCGACCGGCTGTCCTCGTGCCTCCTGCCGCGTGCATGCCCTCCTATGGCGTGGTATGGGCATGACGATGGACCGACAGGAGCCGGGCAATACAGCTCGGTATGATACGCGCATAAGCGCCCCGCGGCCACGGAAACTTCATCTGTGCAGGCGAATCCACAACTTGGTACCCGTTGCAATTTGGGGACGGGGTCGTTTCGGGCGGGCCGGCGCGGGCGCGGTCTGGGGACGGGGCCGTTTCGGGCGGACATGCTGCCCGCCATACACGGTCCCAGGTCCGCGCGGTTGCCAGACGCGTGCGGTTGCCGGCTCTGCGCGACTGACTGTCAGCTTTGCACGATGAGGCCGTGCGCTGGGGGCGCTGTCGACCATGCGCGCCGAGGGACGCTCCTTGCGCCGTCGGCTATGTGCGGCTGTCGGCCGTGTGCTGCCGCTGGCCACGTGCGCTGGGGTCCGTGAATTCTTTCGGCCGTGCGCTGGGGGGCCGCGCGCTGTCAGCTGTGCACGATGGGGGCCGCTCGCGTTGTCAGATATGTACGCCGGGGGCTGCTCGCACTGTCAGATATGTACGACTGTCAGCTGTGCACGGATCTGTGCATACGTTTTGTATTATGTTTTTCATTGTCGCAGGTAGATGGAATGGCAATGATCCAGAAATGTATCTGACTTCGATGTTAACGCTACCGAATCGTACATAGCTGACAGTCGTACATATCTGACAGTGCGTATGACTCGCTATGCACACGTCTCACATCCGTTCATAACTAGCAGTCGCATACAGCTGACAGCGCACACGGTTCGCAGCATGCGCACCTCACATCCGCGTACAGCTAACGGTCACGCACAGCTGACAGTCGTACATACCTGACGGCCGCACACAGCCAGCAGCGCGCACGACTCGTGGCGTACACGTGGCAGCCATCCACGCATGGCTCGCAGCATGCACGTGGCAGCCATTCACGCCCGCCTCGCAGCATGCGCATTGCGGCCACCCACACACGGGTGGCAGCATACGCATGCCTGACTTCCAAGCACGGGTGGCAGCATGCGCACCCCACATCCACGCACGGGTGGCGGCATGCGCATACCTGACATCCGCGCGCAGTTGACGGTCACGCACAGCTGATAGCCGTACCACCCGGCGGTCACGCACAGCTGACGGCCATGCATACCTGACGGTCACACGCAGCCAGACGAACCGGCGCTCACTCGGCGCGGAGACGAAACTCCTCGTCTGCTAGGAAGAACGACTCGTCCGCACTCAGAGGCTCGGGGCGGTGCGCAGGCAGGCGTGCGCCGCCGACGAAGGTGCCGTTGGCCGACCCCAGATCCTCAATGGTGCCGGCCTTCGCGTCCACGCACACGTGTCGGCGGCTGAGCGCCCCATTGCCGGCGATGCTGATGTCGCAGGTCTGGGAGCGGCCGATCACCGCGGGGCCCTCGGGCAACGCGTAGCGAGCCCCATCGCGGACCCGCTCCAATATGGGACGAGCCACAGGTGCCGCCGGGTGGCTTGGACCGCGCCCGCTCGGTTGTCCGGGCTGCAGCGAGGGCCGCTCTGGGAGGCGCGCTGCATGCGAGGTCAGGACACCCTCTCGTTGGGGCGCGGCCTGCGGCGAGATCTGCTCCGGGCGGGGCTTGGGGCAAGTAGCCGAACCACCCATGCGCCCTGATACGGGCTTCGGCGACGGCTGCTCCGAATGCGCTCCGGGGCATAGGACCGCACCATCATCGCGCTGGGACGCATGCTGCAGCTCCGGTCGAGCCGCAAGCTCCTCCGGCCGAGGCGCGGCACATGAGGCCGAAGCGCCCTCACGTTGGGCTTCGGATTGCGGCGCGGGCCGCTCCAAACGGAATTCGGGAACGGGCTGCGGCGCGAACCGCTCCCAACGGGATTCGGGAACGAACGCCGAGTCATCCTTGCACCCTGGCGCAGACTGCGGCGCAGGTCCGGACGCCTGCCGGGGCGAAAGCCGCTCCGGGCTCGAACCCGGGCTCGAAGCGGGACGTGGAGCCGATCCTCCCTCCGGGCTCGAATCGAGACGCATAGCCGATCCGTCCTCATCCCGATCCCCGCATCGGCTCCGGGAAAGCTCGGAGGTTTCTGGAACGCACGCAAGCGGGCCGGAATGAGGGAGGCTGGCGAGGTCGTCGGCCACCGAGCGCGCCACCATGCGCTCGGACGCGCGGCCGGCCATCAGGGCAACCGGGTCGACAGACAGCGCCGGCCGTGCCAAATCACCCGTCCCTGAGACATCCCCCACGCAGGAATTCTGCTCGCGCTCCCCCACCGCCGCTCGCGCCTTCACCGCCGCTTACCGCCCCGCCGCCGTGCACACCGAACCTCGCTTCGAGAAACGCACTGAAATCGGCGGCGGACAGCACGCTGACGCTGCGGGCGAAGTTGGCCACCTCGTCGCGCACCGCCTCGTCTTGCGGCAGCACCATCCGAACCCTGCGGCGACTCAGGTACTCCAGCAGCTCCAGCGCCGAACCCGCACCGTCCACACGCTCAAACGGCACGAATGCGAAGCGCATGGCCCCGCTCCCGTCCACGAACACGCACGCCGGATCGAAGCACACGTTGCCCTGCGGCAGGCCCTCGCCCACGCACAGCTCCATCACGGCTCGCAGGGATTCCAGCAGGCAGCGGAACTGCACGAGCGACAGCGGCCGGGACAGGAACGCATCGAGCCGCGCCAGGTCCGCCACCCCGTAGTAGAACGGCGCATCCTCGTCCGCAGAATCGCTGCGCTCGATTCCTAGCAGCGCCGGGCTGCGCACCGAGGCGAGCCTCGACACCAGCCGGTAGCTCACCGTATCCCGCTTGCCCGGCTTGAGCACCAGCGCATCCAGCCGACGGCTGTACTTGAGGTTGATCTTCGCCATGCGGGCCGCCTACACCACGGCCACCGCGGCACCGTCGACCAGCACGCCGGACTCCACGAGCGCGCGGATGCGGTCGCGCGGGCCCAACATGGTGCCTGCGGCCTCCGAAGCGGTGTCGAGCAGCACCAAATCGGCCCGCGGATTCGCCTCGTAGGCGCCGCGCTCGGTCGACGCCAGGAGCTCGGAGATCATCCGGGCGGCGTCCTCGACCGCGATGTCGAGCGGCACCCGGAACTCATAGCGCCTCTCCGTTGCCGGCAGCAGCACGCTGAGCAGCACCTTGTCTTTCATCGTTGACTCCAATTCTCTTTCGACACATTCTCTCACGCGCGGCGCGGTCCGGACCTCCGGGGGCGCCGGCATGCAGATGACGGGCGCCGGGGAGGCCCTATCGAGAAGCGTTTTGACCCAGGATGCCGAAGCGTCGGCATCCTTTTTCCTGACGTCAAGACTCATGACGGCCCCAATTGGCGTCGATACCGGCAGGCCTGGGAGGGACGGCGTCCACATCGGCCTCCTCCCGGCCCGCCTCGGCGGACCGTCTGCACCTTCTTTCTCACCTGCATCTTCCCTCTCCCTTCCGTCCCGCGGGCCCTACCGGAGCTCGTCGGGGTAGTCGTAGAAGTCGAACATGTAGTCCAGCAGCGTGCCGCCGGCGACGAAGTCGATGACGGCGAACTGGGTCAGGTCCTCGTCACCGGGGGTCTTGATGGCGTTGGCGGTCGTGAGGAACGCTCCCGCCGACGGATACGCATAGACGCACTTGGTCCGGTACAGGTCGCCGGTGGGCGTGGGGATCGTGAAGCCGAGGGAGTCGTTGAACGCGCAGTGCCGCAGGTCGGCGGAGACGAGCGACCTCACCTCGCCCCGCAGGCGCCGGTCGCCGGCGAGGCGGGCGGCGAAGTCGCGCAGGGCCCGGCCGTCGCTGCCGTGGCGCGCGCAGAAGGCGTCGAGCCAGGCCGCGTCGTTGTGGATTATGGCGTCACCGGCGCCCATCTCTATCCCCGAGACGATCCGGTCGGGGATCGGCGCCGGGGACAGCGGCGGGAGCCAGACCAGCTCCCGGAAGCGCGCGTCCCACCCATCCGGGTCCCCCAGCGGGTGGACGGTGAAGCCCCCGCGGCGGCCCGGGGCGCGGCGCAGGGCGGTGGCCCTGCCCTGGTAGAACACGGCCGACACCGCGCGCCCGTCCCGCTCGCGGGCCGACAGGCGCGGCGAGCCGTCCTCCACGGTGACGCCGGGCTTGTTCAGGGGCCACAGCGCCTCGGCGAGCTCGTCGCAGGGCTCGCCGGAGGCGTCCACCAGGCCGGTGGGGGCGAGCCGCGCCGCCATGGCGCGGCGCCACGCCGCGGCCCCCTCGCGCGCCCAGCGGTCGAAGTCCACGGCGTACTCGTCGACCGCGAACTGGCCGGAGTCGCCGCCGCCCAGCAGGACGAAGAGGTCCTCGCTGCTGAACCTGGCCTCGGCGAGGGGCGCCTCCGCCGGGGCGGCGTGCCTACTCTTCAGGAACTCGAACATGCTACTCGTCCTTTCCGCCGCCAGCTGCGGCGACCTGCTCGCACCTCGTCGCCTCGCTGCAGCGCCGTCACCGCCCGCGGAGGATGGACCGGATGTCCGTCGGCCTGTCTCGGGCGAGGTCCCAGAACCCCGTGTGGACCTGCTCCTCATACACCCAGGACAGGTCCGTCCCGTAGGGGGCGTCGAAGATCTCGAGCATCACGGGAGCGACGGATGCCACGGTCGAGGCGGAAACCACTTGGAAGTGGGCGGGATCCTCGATATACGCCTGATCGTCGTCGACCGAATAGAGCGTCCACCCGTTGAGCTGCGGGATGGGGCTTTCCTCGCGAAACGAGTAGGCCACCGGCCTGCCCGCAAGGACGTTGTTCGACACGACAAACCCTCCGTAGGCGTCATTCGGGTCGCATCCGCCTTCGGTCTGGCTGCGTCCCTGCTTCCCGGCTTCAAACATACGATCACCTCACGATGTTTCTTTCAACACAGTCTCTCGAGCGCGGCGCAGTCCAGGGCCCCGGAGGGCAACGCGGCCCGCGGCCTTGAAGTAGCCGAGGTTGAGGTTGCAGGGCTGGACGGCGAAGCAGCCCTGGTCCATCCCGTCGCCCATCAGGACGAAGACGTCCTCGGGGGTGAGCACGGCGTCCCCCACGGCCAGGGGGCCGCGGGCCCGGCCCAGGTTGAAGAAGAACGGGTTCATGTCGTCTTGCTCCTTTCCCCGCGGGACGGCGGGCGCATCTGGGCATGCACCGCCCTACCCCTCCCGGCCGCTCTCGAACTCCTCCACGATGCCCGCGAACCCGCTGCGCCAGCCGTACTCCCCGGCGTAGTCCAGCGGGGACTTCCCGAACGAGTTCGCATGCCTCGGGTCGGCGCCCGCGCGCAGCAGGTCGAGGTACAGGGGCCTGAGACCGTCGGTCGGCGCCCGCGCGTTGCGCACCGCGTAGCCCAGGGGCGTCTCGAGGAAGCGGTCCTCGGCACACGGGTCGGCACCCGCCGCGAGCAGCAGGCGCGCCATCTCGACCAGGTAGGCGGCAGGCTTCGGGTACATGTCGCAAAGCAGCCTGTGCAGCGGGGTCCGCGCGTACCCCCCCCATCCCGCTCGCCCACGTCGGCCCCGTCGGCGATGAGCCGCCGCGCGATGCGGACCCTGTCCGGCGTGGCCTGCCTGCTGCCCACGCAAAACGACAGGAGCCCGCAGTCGGCGAACCTGTTCTCCTCCGCCGGGTCGCCCCGGTAGAATCGCAGGAACTCCTCGAACGTCCCGCTGTTCGCGGCGGACGACACGTCGATGATCGGAAGCGTCATGGTTTGTACCTCACTCGTATACATACGCGCGCGACGCATCCGCCGCAGACCCGGCGAAGCCATCGAGCTCCCCCATGGCGCGCCCGGCGGACGCAACCCGCTCAAGCGCCGGGGAGACCCCGTCGAGAAACGTTTTGACCCAGGACGCCAAAGCGTCAGCATCCTCTTTCCTGACGTCAAGACTCATGGCCGCCCCAATCGACGTCAATATCGGCCGGCCGGGGAGGGGTTACCTCCACGCCGGCCTTCTCCCGGCCCGCCCCGGCGGACCACCCATCGTGCGAGCGGAAGAGTGGGAAATCGCCCCCGAAGACGGCATAGAGGAGCGCCGTCAGCGCCGCCGCGCAGAGGTACACCAGCAGGACCTCCTTCCAGGTCATCTTTGCCAGGCTCTTGGAGCCGGGCAGGAGCGGGGAGTCGTCGCCGCGCTCGAGGCGGCGCGCGGCAAGCGCATAGGAACCGATAGCGCCGACCAGCGGAACAAGGACCAGAAGCAGGGTGCGGGGGCCGAATTTCCCATCGGACAGGACCGCCGAAGCGACAGCGAGGCCAAGGGACAAGAGACAGAAAGAGCCCAGGCAAACGAGCCCCTTGCGCCCGCGGGTTCTCAGATATAGCGCCATCCCCGCCGACTGGGCCAGATACGAGACCCCGTTCACGGACAGCGCCGCGAGAGCCGGATCGACGCCGTCCTCATACGGCACGCCACCGGCGAGGAAGGCTCCCGCCCCGGAGACGATCGCGCCGCACGTCAGCAGAAAGACCGCCAGCCCCTTAGCCGATTGCTCGGCACTCCACAGCTTCATCTTCCGCCTCCCAACACTTCCGCCAACGAGCGGGCGCTCCGCTCGTCAGCCTCCTTCAGCACCGACGCAATACGACGGTATTCGTTGACGTCTTCCAACAAAACCCGCTGGTAGCTCTCAAGTACACCCTGGAGGCTCTTGGCCCGTTCGAGAAAAGCATCTTGAGCAGTGGATGTGCCCGGGAGATCGGGCAGGTCGGGCCGCTTTGCCGTTAAAGCCGCCGCACTTGCCCTGAGCCGTTCAACGGCGGCGTCGTATCTCAATTCATTTAGTGAAATCGCTTGAGTCATAGCACCCTCACCTATCCAATCCCCATTGGGCAGCTTTGAGCTCGAAGTTCAAGCTCGTGATAGTTCGATTGGCCGCATCCAACCCCGTCTGCGCATCGGCGAGGCTATCGCCTAACGTGTTGATCACTGCGCAGATTGACAGGTACACGCCGTCAACGCTGTTGCAATACGTGTTTCCGTTTTTGACAGCGCCTCTTTTGAGCTCTTCCCAGCTCTCCCGAAGATTCCCCTGCCAGGCAACCCCCACGTCATACGTGTCGATATCATTTACAACCTCACAGCTCTTCTGATAAATCGCGCTAACGCTGTCACGCGCCTCCTTAAGACGAGAAATCTGGTCACCGAGCGCCTTGATCTCTGCGCTATAGCCCTTTACCAGTTCATTCTGCTGACTAATAAGAGAGCTGACCTGTTCACTGCTACGCGCTTTCATTGCTGGCTCGCCCCCTGGTCCTGCAGGACGGGATCAAAGGGTGCCGGATCGCCCTTTTCCATCGTCACGCCGCTCAGGTTCTCCTTCAGTGTCTCAAGGATGAGCTCGTTCTCCTCATCCTCGTAGCCTTTCGCAACCACCTTCTGAATCGCGTCATGGTTGAAGTACGCCAGCTTGTCACCCAACAGCCCCTCAGGGTACAGGCAGGCACCGTAGTCGTAATACCGCAAACCCTCCTCTTGCGGAATCGCAACCGCACGCGAGATGATCATGAGTTTTTTCGTGCTGCCTTTCACAATGGCAACGGTTCCCAAAGGCAGAAACTCCGGTACGTTCATTTCGATTTCCTTTCATCCAGGTGGATTAGCTTCACATTCGCTATCCGACCACCGTCAACTATGTAGCCGCGATCGCCGCGCACCTCCGGGTCAACACGTTGACCCATCGCGTAGGTAACCTGCACTGCGGACTGGCCATCCAGCCCCTCGCCAACCCACAGAGCGGTCTTGGAGCCTATTTGCGATTTGAACCAAGGCTCTTGCGTATATGCAGCATCGAAGGCCGAATCAGCCAGCAGAATCTTCAACGAACCGTCCGGGGACAGGGACAGCAGGCGCTCGCGGATACCCTTGGTTTTCAAAGGATCGCTCCTCGTAAGAAATGCACCGATGCCCGAAACCACGAGCAGCGTCTCGACATCCCCATCCGCGGTGTTTTCGAGCAGTTCGCACATGCTGTCGAGCATCGTTTCCGCGTTCCAGAATTCGCAGGGCATGTCAGCGAGAGTCCCCTTTAAACCACCGGCATAATCGGCAACAATCACACGAAAGCCGTGCATCCGCACGCAGCAGTCTATTGCCGCAGCAAGGTAGGCGACCCCGTCTTTGGCCTTCGCATACAGCACGCGCTCAATCGCCCGCTCGGAGTAGTCGAACGCGCACAGTTCGAGGCTGCTCTCTCTGATGCCGATGGGGACAACCGCGCCAGAGGTCATGTTTTTGAATAGGTCGGACGTCACACGTTCGGGCAACACTGGGACTGCAGGCGCGCAAGTTCCCTGCCCCGCAGCGCCCATGGCGTCACAAGCAGACCGAATCACCCCGTAGGGGTCGTCCTCGGGGCTGCACGCAACACCCGCAGCTTGGAACATATAGATGCCGTCGCCCTTCCGCAAAATGCCGCGTCCTGGCCGATCTGGTAATGCCACGCCTCGCAGCGACCCGAGCAAGCTCATGTAGTCGTTCTCGCTTGCCAAGGAAAACAACAGCGAGCTCTTCACACATGCCCGCAGCCTCATACGGATATCCTGCACCGTCACGGCGCACAAGACCACGTGCATCCCCGCTGCGGCACCTTCACGCAGAAGTTTGAGAAGCAGCGCCTCATACCGCTCATACAGCTCGTTGAAAACTCCCATGCCGTTCAAAACCAGCAGGATCCTGGGACAGTCGTTGCCATGCGCAACATAACGCGCATAGGAACCGCCCACAGAGGAAAGAACGACCCTTCGCCTCTCCATTTCCTTTGACAGATGCATAAACAGACGGCTCACCCGCTCCTCATCGCTGGCAACCACCACGTTGCCGACCTGGGGAGCGTCGTCGAAAGCGGTAAGCAGACCTCCACCGAAATCCAGCATGTACACGTTGAGCTCGGAAGCCGTGTAATGCTCGCATGCGTTCATGAGCATCGCGGCCAAAGCCCCCTCGACACCCGAGTTGGCATCGCCGTAAAGCGCCAAGTTGCCATCGCGCTGCAGCGAAACAAGCAATGGGCGTTTTGCCTGATTGGCAGGGTCATCCAACTCACCGACCACCAGCAGCAGGTCACTTCGGTCGGAATCGGCGGGCAGGCTTCCGTACCGTTCGTAGAGCTCATGTAGCGACAGGTAATCAGGCAGCGGGTCCAACCACAGCCTGGTCGCGGCAAGATGCCGCGCCGATGCCACCTGCTGGATCGCACCGAGCGCCGCGTTGATCTCGGACAGGCCGCTTTGGGCCGACGCCGGCGCCGGACGGGTTGCGGCAACGGGAGCCCCGGCGTTGTCGATAAGCTCCACCGCATCGTCAACCGTGGGCGTGAACCGCTCGCAAGGCGCGTACGGCGCCCCGGCGTAGGCAGCCTGGCCTCCGGTGAAGTACTCGTTGAAGCCCACCAGCAGGTAGAAGCGGCCCGGGTCACGAATCTCGGCGGCGTCGGCGCGGCCGATCATCTCCTTGGAGTCGCCGGCGTCGGCCACCTTGAGACACACCTTGAAGCGCATGTTGGAGCGGATCTGATCGTTCACCACGCCCGAGGGCTTCTGCGTGGCCAAGATGAGGTGCACGCCCAGCGAGCGGCCGATGCGCGCCGCGCTCATGAGCTCGTCCATGAACTCGGGCTCCTGCTGCTTGAGCTCGGCGAACTCGTCGGCCACGATGAACAGGTGCGGCAGCGGTTCGGTAAGCGTACCGCGCAGGTAGTAGGAAAGGTACTTGTAGATGTCCATCGTAGCCTCACCGGTGGCCTCGCGAGCCCGGTTGAAGGCATCCTGCCTGCGCTTGAGCTCGCTTTTGATGGACACCAGGCTGCGCGAGATGGCCGCGCCGTCCAGGTTGGTGATGGTGCCGGCCACGTGCGGCAGGCGGAACCGGTCGTTATCGAAGGCGCCGGCCAGCCCGCCTCCCTTGTAGTCGATGAGCACGAAGGCCACCTGGTCGGGTGGGTAGCAGACGGCCAGCGAGAGCACGTAGGTAATGATGAACTCGCTTTTGCCCGAGCCCGTGGTGCCGGCGATCAGGCCGTGCGGGCCGTGTACCTTCTCGTGCAGGTTGAGCATGGCCGGCTCGCCCTGCGCGTCCACGCCCACCGGGACCTGGAGCGTGCGCGAGGCGTCGGCGGCGGCCCAGCGGGCGGCGATGTCCAGCTGGCCCACGTTACCGGCCCGGAACATCTCCAAAAAGCCCAGCGACGCGGGCAGCGCGGTGCGCTGGCCGGGTGTATCCAGGTGCACGCGGCCCATGCAGCGCGCGAAGGCCTCCATCTGCGCGGGCGTCACCGCGATGTCCTGGGCAAAGGGCAGCATGGTGCCCGACACATCGGCGCGGTCGAACATGCACGGGCCGCCACCGGCCGCGGCGGCGCCGGCGGCCACGGTGCCGGCGAGGTCGATCACGTAGGCGCACTCGCGCGGCAGGTCCTTGAGCTCGCTGCCCATGAACACAAGCGAGATGCCGCGGTAGCTGCGCAGGCGCGCCAGGCGGCCGAGCGTCTCGGACGGGTCGGTGAGCGCCTTGTGGGCGCACAGCACCACGTAGCGGCAGCCGAAATCCGCCTCGCGCTCCGCGCGCAGGGCCTCGCGGCGCTCGAGCTCGCGCTCCAGGCGCATGGTGAGGCCCATGAGCTCCTCGGAGGAGGTGGCCAGGAAGCGCTGCTGGCCCGCGTCGTCGAACAGGTGCGGCAGGGTGCGCATGCAGCCCCACGCCGCCTGCTCCTCCGCGCTGGCCACGAGCATGAGCTTCACGTCCTGGTAGCTCATGAGCGCGCACAGCTGCACCACCAGGCCGCGCACGAACGCCCAGGCCTGCTCGCGCGGCCCCACCACGCCCGCCACGTAGTGCTCGGCGGGGTTGAAGGTCAAAGGCACCCCCTCAAGGCGAGGCGGGCGGTGCGAGACCTCGATCACCTTGGCCATGAGGCGGTCGCGGTCGACCGCGAACTGCTCGGCGGGCCAGCGGATGTCGGCCTCGAGCGACAGGCTGCCCGTGCCCACGCGCAGGTCCATGAAGTCGCCGTGCACACTCGTGCGGTTCATGAGCTCCGGCGACAGCGCGCGGGCGCGCTCCAGCAGCGCGGGCACCGTCACGCGGTTCTCGGCCAGCACGCGCCCCTGCGCGGCGCACTCCTGCTGCAGCGTGTGCTCGATGGCGTTCAGGTAATCGGTGTAGGTGCTCTCGCGGCGCGCCTCATCGCGCGCGGCGCGGCGGCGCTCGTAGCGCTTGGACACCAGCGGCCACACCAGCATGCCGGCGATCATGGACACCGACATGGCCAGCATGGGCAGCGTGGAGACGACATCGGCCCCCTTCACGAGGCGCGACACGGTGTTCGCCACCACGTAGCGGCGGGCCACCATGCAGGGCGCCTGCGACGAAAAAAGATTTATGCACCCATCAACGCTCATGATATGATGCGACGCTTTGCACGGTGTCTACGCACTCAAAACAGTGTGGGTAAATGGCCGGTGCCTATGACGGCTAGCAACCGATAGCGTTTACCAACAAGGTCATCGTCCTGTTTCATTGTCCTTCCCCCTAGAATTCCAACGATGGGTTTATGCGATTGAACAAATAGTAGGACGCTTGGCAAGAGTCAGGAGCGACTTTTCGGCAAACGGACCGGATGATGCAAGATATTCCGCCATCGGTCGGGTGGGTTTACACAGAGCTTACCGTGGGGCTGCAAAATGCAGCGGCGGGTGCGGCGGCCAGGGCGAGCGCCGCGGCGGCCGCGGACGCGACGGCGGCGCGGCGGGTCACCATGACGAGGGCCCGTGGCCGGGGTTCCAGGTGATGCGGGGCAGATAGGTTCTGTCCGAGGGGACCAGCGGCTCGTCCTCGGCCAACGCCTCCCCCCGCGCGAGCGGCTCGCCGTCCCAGGAGGTGTCGAAGCCGAGGGCGATGCCGCCGGCGAAGTCCTCCTCCAGGTAGCCCACGTCGGGGACCGGCTTCCTGGTGGCGGGGTAGGCGTAGTCGGGGTTGAAGGCCCACAGGGCGTCCCGGAACGGGTCGCGCCCCTCCTCCGCGACGTAGAACGACATGGACCGCTCGAGCGGGTAGAGGGCGAGCATCGCCCCGCGAAAGGCCTCCGCCCACGCGCGGGCGCCGCCGCCCCGGGGCAGCATGACCATGCACTGTACGCAGGGATCCCACATTCCGGCGTCCCCCATATAAGCTTCGAAGTCGCCCTCTCTCCAAACCCGATCGTCAAAATGCACCTTCATAAGCGTCGCTGCGTAGCCGGCGATGCCCGCGCACCCCGCGAGCGCCTCGAGGAACGGGCCCTCGGCGCGCTCCTTGAACAGGTACTGGGGGTAATTCGTGAGAGGGCCTTCCATCAGCGCGCAGGTTTGCTCGTCGACCCAGACGGCGGCGTTGAACGGACGGTCGCCCCCCGAGGACGGCTCGAGCACGAAGGGGTACGCGCGGCGGCCGTCCTCGGCAACCCCCTCGTAGGCGTGGATCGCCGAGAACTCCTCTCCGTGGCGCTCCGCCAGGGCGCCGAGGGTGAAGCCGAGCGCCTCGTCGGCGTCCGCCAGCTCCACCTCGGGCGCGCGCCGGCCGCAGCCGGCCAGGGCGAGCGCCGCGGCGGCCGCGGACGCGACGGCGGCGCGGCGGGTGAAGGTCAAGCGAGCCGGCGGCACATCAGCTGAAAAGAAGCTCGTCATTTTTCCTCCCAGGTTATCTCTATACCGTGATCTCCCGCCTTTTTGGCAGCAATGCCATCTTGATCTCGGACGGCCCCATACAGGGCTTCCCCCAGCCCCGGGTTGCCCCTGAAGTCGAGTTGAGCCCGAATGCTTACTTCCTCTTTCACACGCTCCCTCTCATCCAACCCGAGGTTCTCAGAGGGCTCGAGCGTCAGGTTCCAATACGTCCTCCCCGCATTGCGATCTATCAGGGATTTCCCATCCCCGCCCAGAACCTCAAGCTCGATCTCGGGCTTATCGTCCCCCTCGACCGTGGCGTAGGTGGCGCATATGGATTCGAGCTCGTCCGGCGTCAGCGTGTCTATGCGGCTGCGGATCTCGGCAGCAGACATGTGCCGGTAGGTGTCGCGCGGGCGATCGGGCGCATCGCGCACGTATAGCCCCACCTCGCCGCCGAACAGCGCGCCGTGCGCGTAGGACCCGTCCCATTTCTGCAGGCGATACTCCTTGCCGTTGTAGGTGAATGCAACGACCCTGGTGTCGATATCCATTCCCAATGCAACACCGAACAACTCGATCATGTCGGAAAAGCCGGCGCGCTTCTGGATACTTCCCGGGACATCCATGGTATAGAGCTGACCGGAGCCCCCGGTAAAGGAGAACAGGTCCGTGACCAGCGGCACGTGCGGGCCCATGGGACCGCCGCCCGGAACGGACGCCGACAGCGGGATGGCAAGGTGCTCGGTAAAGAACCGGGCCACGCCTGCCGATCGCTCGCCCACAGGGCGCGACATCTCCGCTCCCAGCCATACGAGCAGGTATTTCTGGTCGCTCGTGAGGCCGTTGATGAACGCGGGGAACGCTTCGTTGCCGCCCGGCCCGAGCAGTGCGGCGAATGCGCCGTTGACGAGAGCCGACAGCTCGTCGGCTGCGTCGGCGCGCACCGCAAGCGGCCTTCCTGCAGCATCCAGCTCGAAGTAATGCGCCAGGACCAAACGGTTATGGGCGCGCCAATAGGCCTCATCGAATGTCGGGGCCCACGACAGGTCCACGCGCGACAAGTCCCATACGCCGCTCGCCGCGTCGAAGCGCGCCGACCGCAGGGCGGCAGCTGCCGCATCGGCCGATGCGGCACACGCGGCCGACGCGGCGTAGATCGACTGGTCGAACACGTAGGTCACCGCCTCGTCCAGGCGTCGTTGCAGCTCAAACGCCTCGTCCCGGTACCAGTCCGAAAGCGCCGTGAGCGACTCTCTCACAGCTCGCGCACCGGGCAGCGCGGTCGAACCCGCTTGCTCGGCTTGTTCCAGCAGCATGCTGCTGAGCCCGAGACGCGCGTCAATGCGCTCCCGCACGGCATCCGAATCGAACACCGCTCCCGCCCACGCCAGATGCTCACGCACCAGGGCCTCGGCGCGGCGCTGGTCTGCGGCAAGCGTGAGGGCGGCGTCCTGTTGGACGCGCGCGGCCGGCAGGCACACCTCGCACAAGAACGTCCGCAGTGTGCGGTACGCCTCGCCATCCCCCATGGCAACATCCTGCCCCCGATCGGCCAGCAACGTCGCCTGTTCCGAGAGGTCCGTCGACAGGTTGTCGGCCCGGTCGATGTCGGCAGCGAGCAGCTCCTGCAGCTTGCTAACCTCAATTCTCATGGCGTTCACGCTCCTTTCTGCTTACGGGGCTGCGGGAGGGGTCGCACTCGGGACTGCTGTCGGGGCAGTGAGCGGGGTCGTGCAAGGAGCCTTGCACGGAGTTGCGGCCGGGGCCGTGAGCGGGGTCGCGGCCGAGGCTGCTGCCGGTGCCGCATGTGGGGCCGTGAGCGGGGCCGTACTCGAAGCTGCATACGGAGTCGTACGCGAGGCCGCGTCCTTTATCGCACGGCTGCCCGCACTCCCCCGCGCGCCCCTGCTCGCTCCCGCGCTCCCGCTCCCGCTCGCGCTCGGCTTCCAAGGCTGCCAGGTCGCGGCGATGGCGGTCGTGGAGGCCCTCGATCTCGTGCTTGGTTCGAACCCAAGAGCATTCGGCCTCATCGCGCGCATCGAGAAACGCGTGCACGGCGGTTCCCACGGCGTCGTCACCCCTGTTGTGCAGGAGGCTCACGATCGGCGCGGCGAACCCGAAGACCTCCGCATCGGCATCGCGCAGAAACATGTCGCTTCGAACGACATCGTCTGCCAGGTTCTCGAGCCGGGACGTCCACGCCCTCAGCGCCGAGGCTCGATCCTCAAGAGCCAGCATGTCCTGCTCATACTGCCGAACGCAGGTGCGGACGCGCTGTTCGTAGGGCGATGAGGCTGGCGACAGGGACGAGGGCTCCGACGCGGGCGGCTGGGCGGCGGGCTGGGCGGCGACCGACGGACAGGCGTCAGCCCGCGTGGACGTAGGCGGGCACATGGGCCGATGAGTGCCGAAACCGCTGGCCGCGCGGTCGGTCGAGGCGCTCATCGCCCCGCCTCCGCATGCACAGCGGTGAAACCGGGGGTGACCTCGGTGCCCAGCGACGACGACATGGCTTCGGCCAGAGTTGTATCCGTTGCCGCGAAGGTGGCAGATGCGGCAGACATGGCCCGCGCGTCCAGAAGCATCGCCACCCCGAGCGCCTCGATGGAAGACGAAATCGAGCCCGCGGCTGCATCGAACGCGGCGGCGGGCGCGGTGGGGGCAGCGCCGGCATGTAAGGAGAACGCCGGTGTCGCCCGCGACGCCGACCCCCTCAAGCTGGATGCCGCCTCCAGTGCCTCGGCGATATTGCTGCGAATCTCTCCTGCCATGGCGCTTCCCCTCCCCCGCAGTTGCCACAGATGTCATTGCGCATGTCCACCGCAGGCGCCGCGGATGCCATCGCCCGCGGTTGCCGAAGGCGGCGCAGATGCCATCGCCCGCGGTTGTCGCAGGTGGCGCGGATGCCATCGCCCGCGGTTGTCGCAGGTGGCGCGCGCCGGTGGATGTTGCGAATGCCATCCGAGTGATTGCCGCTGATGCTACTCGCATCGCAGGATGTCTCCTTCGCAAATTCGGTAGACGCGCATATTCTCACCGTCAACGGCTGGAATGCGGGTCCCAACCCCGCGATGAAATGCAGGCGGAGGGAGAGGCGGGGCGGACGGTGGGAATGCGGGTGGCTGGGACGGCAAGGCACCGGGGATGGCGACACAAGGGGGAATACGGCTGGCATCAGAGGAG
>CABRIF010000005.1 GCA_902470925.1 uncultured Collinsella sp.
GAGTGCGGAGACGCCGAAGACGGCTGAAGTGTTTCGCTAAGGTTGGAAATCAACCCATGTGTCAAAAACAGGCGCCGCCCACAAACTTGCTGAACGGACCGCTGCTCTGAATAGCAAGCCCATGGAGCCGGCGGAAACGTGCAAAGATCTTGACGGCACCATATATCTACGCGCTGCAACTGTAACGCTGCATCAGCAATTGACCTCTCGTGCCAAACCGTTAGTTTCCTCCGAGACCCCACCTACGCGTTCAGGGTTCGCGCGCCAGCTATAGCCGAATTGCACCAAGATCCTCCCCCGATCTATCTTAGCCACAATATATGTTATGGCTAAGATAGATCTGATGTGGCGAAGATACGGAGCAAGATACAGCAGAAGGATGCATTGCGGTTGCGGCCCAACGTATACCTAATTCGCCACCTGGGCATTCTGGGAACCAACAAGTGACCGGATAATGACCGCAGCTTCAGCTAGGTTCCGGACCTTCCATGTTGCAGCAGACTGATCGATCGGGACCCGCGTCTCCTCGTAGGCGATGACCGGAATACCAGCTGCGATCGCCGCTTCGATCCCGTAGGCTGAATCCTCTATCGCAACGCACTCCCTCGGCTCAACGGAGAGCAGCTTGAGCGCATTTCGGTAAATTGTTGGGTCCGGTTTGCTTTTTTCTAAGAATTCACCGCTTACAAGAAAATCGAAATCGTCCCGAATGCCGCATACCGAGAGCACCTCTTCGATACGCCTGGCCGATGATGACGACACGACCGCCGTCTTCAGCCCGCAGCGCTCTGCCAATGCCAAAACATCTTCGGTCTCCGACCGATAGAGCGACGCAAGGTCAACACGCTCATGCCTCTCCTTGTCAAAGGCAAGAAACCGCTCCCACATCTCATCGAGCCCGAGCACCCCGCCTGTAAACTCATGCAGCTGCCTTTGAAGAGCGCCGTACGACTTTCCCACGAGCACGCTGAAATCGATTCCCTCCGATGACCTCGCGTGCTCTCGATTAACGGCCTCAACGAACGCAACCTGGGTTTTGAAATCCTCCAACTCCGTATCGACGATTACACCGTCCATGTCAAATAAAACAGCCTTCACGCCGGTCATGGCTTCCCCTTCGCTTATATTGCTCAACCACCAATAACTCTTCTATCGCAAGCTCTCTTATATTGCCCCGTCATTCAATAACAAATCCAGGGGCTTGGAAAGAACAATATCGGCTTCAGGTGCCGCAGATGAAAACCAGGTCGCAGCGATGGAACACACGTTAGCCGCATGTGCCGCAACCACATCCGCCTCCATATCTCCAACGAACACTGCCTCACTTGAGCTGACGCCGAGCTGCCTCAAAACCAACTGAATTCCATCTGGAGCCGGTTTAGGGCGATTCACTTCATCATCCGTCACTATTATGTCAAACAGGTTTTCCATATCGAGAAGTCTCTGGCTAATTGCCAAGCTTTTCCTGCCTTTACCCGTTACAAGAGCGAGTTTTTTCCCTCGATCACGCAACTCGATAAGCACTTCACGTATCGGCTCAGTCCTAGAAGGATCAACGAACACGCCGTGCAGGTCAGCGTAAAGCCAATAAAACAAATCGACTGCCTCATCGGCCTTCAATCGGATTGCTGTTTCATTAGACCTCCCTTTTCCCGTCCACTCTTTCTGGATTACCGACCGAATGATCAATTCTTCTGAAGGGCCAAAATGCTCACGAATCTCTGTGTTTTTGAAATCAACACCGAGATGCGCGCGAAATACAATCCGAAAACATTCGAAGCACAGAGGCAGTGTATCGGCGAGGGTTCCGTCAAAATCAAATATGTACAGTTTCTTCCTTCCCATATGCACCCCTCAGTCTTGCTCCACAGATTCTAGATAAAACTCTACATATCTCTTATATTCTGGCTCCGTTTCTGTTGGCAGGTTATAGGGACTGCAAAACATCAGTTTCTTGGTTTCTTTGTCATCAGAATGCAGATTTCCCTCATATTGTTCAGATATAAAAAGTGTTGTAACGGCTGAAATCTGATCACCGTTTGGCAATGTAAATTCGTAATCATTCCCCGAGAACGTATGCAATTGAACAAGGGACGACTCACTGATTCTGAGACCCGTCTCTTCATATACCTCCCGAGCAGCTGCCTGCTCCAAAGATTCCCCGTATTCCATTTGCCCTCCAGGCAGGCCCCATGAACCGGTTGATCTCTGCTGCATGAGAATTTTTCCATTACCGTCTACGACGATAACGTTCGCCCCTGTCAAAATGAGTGGATCATTTCCGACCTTAATTCTCAGATTTGCAACGTAGCCCATAATCACACACTTTCTATCGATTTCCTGAGTATTTCATCGCCAGAAAAGAATGCTTCTTCGATAACGGAGCAAATGAAGTCAACATCATCATATGTAAGATAAGCGTTCATAGGCAGGCACAAAATTGACCGAGAAACTCGCTCCGTTTCTGGCAGACGTAAATTCCGATATTCCTGATAGCAACTCATTAAGTGCACAGGAGGATCGAAATAGTTTTTTGTTGGGATCCCCTCTGCATTCAACACTTCTGCCAATAGATCTCTCTCGAATGGAAATAGGCTCTCATGAAGAATTATCGGCATATCTTTAAACGTAGAAATTGCATTATTCGGTATCTTCTGAAGCGAAATGCCCTCTATCCCCCCAAGACGACGGCGATACCTCTCTCCAAGGCTAACCCTTTTTTCAATCTGCTCATCGAGAACATCTAGAGACATCAGCCCGGTAATGCTCGCAAGCTCGCTGAGTCGCGAATTTGTACCCCGCTCTATACAGTTATAGTCACCTGGATTTCCACATTCGCGAAGAAGCCTAATACGATCCGCAAGGTTCTTATGCGGAGTAACAACCAATCCCCCTTCACCGGTTACCAGTGTCTTAGTTGGAGACGTGCTGAACACGGAAGCATCCCCAAAAACTCCTATCGGCTTTCCGTCAACTGTTGTTCCGAAAGCATGTGCAGCGTCAAATACAAGAGCAAGGCGCCTATCGCGCGCAACCTTTGCAAGAGCATCAACATCTGCTGGAACACCAAAAACATGAACCGCAAGTATCGCTTTTGTACGTTCAGTACATGCATGAGCCGCCGCAACAGGGTCAATGCAAAGCGTTTCTGGATCACAATCCGTGAAAACCGGCTTTGCCCCAACGCGAGTAATTGCATGAACCGTAGCACAGAACGTAAAACTGGGGACAAGAATCTCATCCCCAACGCCGATGCCTAGTGCCTCTAAGGTGAGGACTAGTCCTTGGGTACCTGATGAAACAGCAACAGATTCCATTCCACCTTGGAAACAGGAAACGCGACGCTCAAACGTTTTAAGGTACTTTCCCTTGGTCAACATCCCCGTGTTGAAAACGTCTTGAATTGCTCCCCGATATTTCTCACAAGATGGAAAGAATGGTTTTACGAATGGAATGGGAGGGTCGAACAATCTTTCTCCACCAAGGTATGCAAGCTGCCTATTCACGAGTGCTCCTTTTTTCATATGCCAAACGCGCAGTCTCGTAGTTGCTATATATCGCGCTGTGTGGTGAACAAATTACTCGAGACTCGAGTGCGCCATAAATTGCCTCAATCCCGTCTTCTAGCGAGACAGTGGGGCAAAAACCAAGACTGGCAAGTTTTGAGAAAGATACGCGATAACTACGCTTATCTGAAGATCCTTCTTCTATTTCAAGCTCTGAATGGGGAACTCTCTCAACGACTTTCTCTCCAACTTTGGAAAGCGTGTAATTCAACCTATCATCACCAACGTTGTAAATCTCAATCGAAGACGCACCATCCATGCCACTCAAGATACAAAACACTGCATCCCCGATATCTTTGCAGCAAATAAAGGGACGCTCTTGGGTGCCTCCATAGACGTGAGCGAGTCCTGACCGCTGCGCAGCGAGCATCATGCCATTCACTGCAAGATCGAATCTCATCCGTTTCGACATTCCAAATACAGTGGCAAATCTCATAATAGCCACAGAACATGAAAGAGCAGAATCGTAAATGTCCTTTTCCGATTGAAGTTTGGTTTGAGCATAAAAGTCCACGGGATTCGGCACAGATTTCTCATTGAACGTTTCTACGCCATATCCATATACGCTGCAGCTCGATGCAAACAGGAAATAATTTATCGGCTTGGAACGAGAAGCGATGCATTCCAGCAACATTTTCGTTCCGCCAACATTGCTGTCCCAAGCGACATTCCTGTTCCATAGACAAGCGGGATTTCCCACCAATCCGGCTAGATGTACAACCCCCTCAACACCATCAAGAGCCCCTTCGATATCCTCCCTGATGCGAATGTCTCCTTTTAGAATGCGCAGAGAAGCGCTCCTTTTGAATTCATCGAGGGCGTGAAAACCGTACAGCCCTTTGTCTAAAACAACAACTTCATGGTTGTTGCGAAGAAGAGTTCCGACAACATGGCTACCAATGTAGCCCGCCCCTCCAGTCACAAGAAAACGAGCCATATTTCCTCCCACTCTCGGTTCCTCATCTCCATGGTAAAGCGCCTCATTCCACTCCCGTTACAACTTATGGGCTCAATCGGGATGGAATGTTGCAAGCTATCCGAGAGTGCAACGCGTTGAGGCGTGCGGTTTTCACAACCGAGACAAAACGCCTTAGTTTTTGAGGGGGCGAGAGGCGTGGGACAAACGGCAGGCGACACGAAGAAGCTCGAACTGCAGCAGAGAAATCGCAGGGTTGTCGTTGTCCTCACGGAAAACAAGGCAGAGGGGGATTGATATAGAATCCGCCTTGTCAAGTGGTTTTGTTACCGCATCAGGATACAGTACATCGAGTTTCGGTTCACGCGCAGTAAACATCACTCCGTTCATAGAGAGAAGCTCTCGATGCGCCTCAGGCGTAGGATCAACATCGGTGTATGGAGGCTCGACAGAGCGCGCCTCGAACTGATGCTCAATAATCCTATACGCACAGCGGAAATCCATCGGCGTCGCAACTGGAAAGCAAGCAACCTCTGTAATCGAAACTGCGTCATGAGCAGCAAGAGGGTGGTTCTTTGACATTGTGACACCGAACACCGCAGGGCAAATCTGCGTCCAGCACAGTCCCTCTCGAGTTGTCCTACCCAACGTTACCGCTTCATCCACAAGCCCCTGCTGTACCGCCGTGAGGCAGGATTCGCTGCCGTTCCTTCTGACAACCAACTCAACACGCGGGTATTGTTCCGAAAAACGGGCAAGCAAGCATTCCGGTACGAGCACTCCGCGTAAAGGAGACGACGCAACGGCAAGAACAATCCGTTCGGGCACCGTATCGGACCTGCTTCGCAACTGAGCGGCCAATCCTTCCATATCGGATACGCATGCAAGCACGTTTTCTGCCTTCTCGGCAACCAATCGCGCCTCATCCGTTACAACAAGCCTGCGGCCGTTGCGGACAAACAGCGTGATCCCCAGTTCATCTTCGAGCTCACCCAATGCTTTAGAAACTGTCTGAGGGGTCACGTATAGCTGTGCGGCAGCCATCGAGAAGCTGCCGAGCCGCGCCGTCTCAACGAGATAAGAAAGTTGATTAAAGTTCATGACCCTCACCATTCTTTACCTGCGACACCGTTGAGACGAGTGGCGTTTTCGCCCATCCCCACAGACATCCCGTCGGAATACACCACGAAGATGTTTGTATTCGTCCATCATAATCCACCACCCGTTTTACCCGGGCGTAATTCGCCACCTGACCCTTTAGGAGATCCAGCCTTCAACTTCTACATGACGCAGGGGTATCCTTTTGCCGTCACTTCAGAATGTCCTTTGCGGGGACACACATTGAGGAGGTGCCGCTGTGCATCAGGAAAACAAACACCTCTCCGGCGGCACATGCACCACCCGGCGCCTCACCGATGCGGACATGCCACAGATCCTGAAATCGGCCGCGTGCGCCTGGCGCGCGTTGAAGGCAACGGACAATCCAGATCCTTCTGGTTGGCCTGCGGCTTTTCGGACACAGGAGAACGGGTCGTTTGCGACCATTATGCCCTCATACCGATGGAGCGCCGTTTGTAGCATCCCAGGTTTCAGATTCGCTTATCCCTCAAACGGGTTCGCGCGGGCCATCGCCTCGTCCTCGAAATACGTGCCCCACAGCTCCCCCTGATCGCTGGCGATGTTCTCCAAACGCCGCTCGCCGACCGGCCCCGTCAGCTTCCATTCCCTGCCGTCGAAGGCAACCGTGCCGCTCTCTTGGTCGAATGTGAACTCGCCGTCGGTCAGAGCACGCAGGCCAGACGCCCCTATATGGTCATCGTCATACACGTTGACCAAGCTGCGGCCAGACTGCTCCTCAATCGTAAAAATGATGCGCGATTCGTTGCCCTGCCGGTCATATGAAATGAAAATCGCAGGAGCAAGCGCATTTCCCTGTGAAGCAGGAGGGAAGAGGATGCATCCCAGGAACAGCAGCGCCGCTGCCGTTATCAGCACCGAGATGACCCTCTTTACCCTCATGCGAACATCCATTCCCGCATTAGACGGTTAGCTACCACACTTTGTAGATATTCTTCCAAGTTGTATAAGCAGCTTTATGGTTTGCTTGATAATGGCAAGGATATGCAACTTTCCCCTTAAGAGAACAACGAATCGACACCTGTGTCTCCTCCTTATCCATACAGCTGGTCATAGGTGTCAGTCAGACCAGGGTGATTGGCGGGCAGAACGCTCAGAGACCGATCCCTGATAAATGCAACCTCATCGGCAAGATCTTCAACATTGGGCAGAATATGCGAGGACATCAACACGCCAGTCCCCTCCTCGCACAGTTCGCGAATAATCGCGCTGTTGAGCTTAAGGTTCGTCGGATCAAGCGCGTTCATGGGCTCATCAAGCAACAGATAGCGAGCGCCGGTTACATAGCCAACCGCCAGCGCAACCTGCTGCTTCATACCCAGAGAAAGAGAGCGGATGCGCTTGTGCAAAAACCCATCGATATGACAGCGCTTCGCTACGCCCTCAATGCTCTCGTTCGCCTTCCAACACCGACAAGTTAGATACAATTGCTCGCGTACCGTTATCAGCGGATACAGCAAACTCGCATCGCCGGGAACATAGAACACGAGCCGACGGTATTCCTTCTCCTGTGACATCGGCACGTCATCTGCCAGCACCTTTCCCCGCCATGCAACATCGGGTGCGCCCACCAGGGCGCGCATCAACGTTGTCTTTCCCATTCCGTTGGGCGCGATGAGTCCGAGTACCTCTCCCGGCCGAACTGTTCCCGAGGCTCCATCGAGCAGCGTGGTGCCTCCAGCCTGAATGGTCATATTGGCAAACGCAAGCACGATTAGCACCTCTTTCCACGCAAAGAACGCTGATGGACACGACACACCACAAGCGCGCCGATAAGAAGCATCGATGACGATGCCGCCAGTACAACACATCCCATGTGTATATTCGCGCCGACAATGGGCATCAGGTCTGCTGCGTTGATATATGCCGGAAAGCCAGCAACGTTTGCGGGAAACAAATAGGTGGTTGGCAGGTAAGCCGCAACGTCATGTAACAAAAACGTCTTGTCGTAATACTGGGGTATCGAAGGAACAAACGCCAGCGCGGCGGCCGTAGCGGCACCGGGAACAGCACTCCCCAGAACAGTGAAGAGTGTCACCTGCAATAACCCAACAAACAGCGCAATCATCGCAACTAAAATAACTGTATTTAATAATACCCCACCAATAGTGGTGCTTACAATTGCACCGCCCTGGATAAACACTGCCGGGTAGGTTGGGTCTCCCAAGCCGTGTGACACCGTGTTGATTACAAATGCCGGAACAAGCGATACAAGAAAGACGGCAAGAGACAACATGGTCACCGCAATGATCGCCGCGCCCATTTTTGAAATTATTGAGCAAGGAGACTGAAATAGGAGCCTCCTGCTCTCCATGTTCTTGAGCACCAAAAATCCAACCACAACGGGAATCAACGGGACAAGCATGGGCGGTAAAGTCCCAACAACCTCAGCAACACGATACAGCCCCGGCTCCTCGGCAGTAGTTCCATACAATGCTGGGTCCGACCGCTGCGCAAGATCGCTCAGCAACGCATATTTTGCCTGCAACATAAGAGGGTCCGCCATCAGGTTACCTGATTCATAGAGGTCCAAATCGATACGCGCCAACTCAACCTGTGCAGCGAGCGAGCGCGTGAGAACGCGCAGTTTTCCACTCAACTCATCATCGTGGTATAGTTTGAAACAATTATATTGTGCTCAATATTTTGTTGGGCATTATGAAGGGAGATCACATGTCCGTCTACGATTACAGCGTCCAAACGCCTGCAGGTGAAGATATCTCGCTCGGCAACTTCAAGAACAAGGTCATGCTCATTGTGAACACGGCGACCGGCTGCGGGTTCACGCCTCAGTACGAGGCCCTGGAGTCCATGTACCACGACCTGCACGACCAAGGGTTCGAGATCATCGACATTCCCTGCAACCAATTCGCCAATCAGACCCCCGGCACCGACGAGGAGATTCACGAGTTCTGTACCCTGCACTACCAAACTGAGTTCCCTCAGATGAAGAAGTCCGAGGTCAACGGTGACAATCAGCTTCCGCTCTACGCGTTCCTCAAGTCGCAGAAGGGCTTCGAGGGATTCGGCAAGGGCGCGAAGGCGCTGGCGATGTCGGCCATGTTGAAGGGGATTGACCGCAATTACAAGCAGAATCCCGACATCAAGTGGAACTTCACCAAGTTCCTGGTGGACCGCACGGGCACCGTGGTCGAGCGCTTTGAGCCGACCGCTTCGATGGACTCGGTGCGTGCGGCGGTTGAGAAGCTGCTCTAGCGTTCGTCGAAATTCAACCCCTCGCGCTGCGAACAATTCCCATACGCTATCATGGCGGTACGGTCCCGTTGCCGTACCGCCAGCTCTCTTATACCGAGGACCCATTTCATGCCCGAACGCGATAACAGCCTCAAGCTCGACCAGCAACTCTGCTTTCCTTTATACGCAGCGGCGCGCAAGGTGGTGGGCGCCTACACGCCCCTCCTGCGGCCCCTGGGTCTTACTTATACGCAGTACCTGGTGCTTTTGGTGTTGTGGGAGCGCGACGGCATCAGCGTGGGGACTCTTGGGAAACGCTTGCATCTCGACAGCGGGACCCTGACACCGGTTCTCAAACGGCTCCAGGCATCCGGGCTGATCGAACGCCGCCGAGCCGCTGACGACGAGCGCGTGGTGACGGTGTTTTTGACCGAGCGGGGAGCTGACCTCAAGGCCCAGGCTCGCGACATTCCCGAGCGCATGCAAGCCTGTTTTGATATTGCCCCCGACGAGGCACGCGAACTCTATACCATCCTGCATCACATCATCGACGCGTAGCTGTATCCCGTGCGGCCTTGGTTGCACGGGATACAGCCTCATGTGGAGAGTCCGTGGGCATATCTCTCGTGAAATCGGCGCAACGCATGTATGCCGACACACAAGGGGCCCGCCCCAGCTTGCCAATTTAGATTCCGGCAAGCTCACACCGTGATAACGGCAAGCTATTTGTTCGACCACCCGGGATTTCATACCAGATTCGGCCCCTAAGCTCAGGTATCCGGCGGCGTTGGGCCGCGCGGGCGCTACACAGCGCATCGACCGCGAGGAGGGACCGGTATGAGAAAGAGGTCACGAGGCAGGACGCAACGCCATCGAGATATGCGGACATGGCTGAGACTCGCCACCTGTTGGATGACGGGTGTACGACGGATGTGTCGGCCGTTGATTCGCATGTCGATGAACACCAACCGCATCGTCGCCGCGCTTTTGATTACCGCGTTGTCTGTGGGCCCGTTTATGGCGCTTGCAGGATCGAGCGTTGCCCACGGCGATGAAGCACCCGCCTCCGAAGCACGCGAGCTGATTACCGGAACGTGCACGGTGTCGGCCCCGCCGCCGGGAACCCAGGTTGTTACTGGGCAGACCATCACGATGCCCGACGGGAAGACGCTGCCGGCATTTTGCTACGAACGGGACTGGCTGCAAAAACCCGATCATAACTGGTATGTGTGGCCGACAGCCGGGACCTATCCGTTCACGGCCACCAGAAACGACAACGGTACGTATTTCGTATTGGTCCACTCGCAGGACGCACCGCCGTTCAACGGCGTCAACGTTCCCGGCTATCCGCGGCAGCAGGTCTACACACCCGAATGGCCGGTCGATGTCCATGTGAACTTCTCCAAGACATCGGCTGACGCCTCGTTTACCCAGGGCAACCAAGAATACGCCTACGCCGGGGCCGTATACGACATCTTCGAGGAGAGCACCGGAAGCAAAGCGGCTACCATCACCACCGATGAGACGGGACGCGCGAGCTGCACCTTGAAGGCCAATACGCGCTACTACGCCATCGAGACGAAGGCGCCCGCCGGATTCACCTTGAACCCCGAGCGCGTTTCATTTACGACCGGCAAAGACACCATGGACATCACGCTTGCAGATGCCCCAGGGCGTGTGATCCTGCGCATCGTCAAGCGCGACTCGGCGACCGGCGGACAGGCGCAGGCAGGTGCATCCCTTGCGGGTGCGGAGTACAAAGTGGTCGACGCCCGCGGCGTCGCCCATACCGGAACCACCGATGAGGCAGGGACGCTCAGGTTCGACAACCTGCCCCTGGGGCGTATCGTAGTGACCGAAACGAAAGCGCCCGCCGGCTACAAGCTCGATACGACCCCGCACGAGTACTACGTGCGCGCCGATGCGCTCAACACGGAAGGGGTTGTTACGCTTGAACCTGAGCGGGACTTCTCTGAGCACGTCATCGCCTTCGATCTTGAGATCGCGAAGTTCAAGAACGACCCGAGTTCCGAGGGAAGCGGGGTGCGCTGGCCCGCAGAGGGCGTGCAGTTTGAGATCGTGAGCAACAGCACCGACCGCGTGGTGACAACCCTCACCACCGATAAGTATGGATTCGCCCAAACGCCTGCGGACGCCTGGTATGGCGACGGCACACGGCCGACCGGCGTTTCGGGATCGATTCCCTATGACCAGAAGGGTTACACCGTGCGTGAGGTTGCCTCCACCGTACCCGATGGCTATGAGCGGATGGACGATTTCACCATCGAACCCGACCAGATGGCCGATGGCGTTCGCCTGAAATACATCATCGAGAACGCCACCGCCGGCACTCGGCTGCAGATCGTTAAGAAGGACGCCTCCAGCAACCAGACGGTCCCCCTCGCAGGATTCACCTTCCGCCTGCTCGATAAGGACAAGAACCCCATCGCCCAGGAAGCGTGGTACCCGAACCATGTTGAGCTGACCGAATTCACCACCGATGACAGCGGGTGCGTCACGCTACCCGAGAAGCTCATACCCGGCACGTATTACATCGAAGAGCGCGCCGTCCAACCGCCGTACCTGCTGAACGGAACCTTGAAAAAGGTGACGCTTGGCGGCACACAAGGGCCCGTTGCCGTTGTGGCGTTCTCGAATGTGCAGGCCACCGGTCAGGCACATTTTGTGAAGACATGCGCCGATGATGGCAGCGCGCTCGCCGGCGCCGAGTTCGATGTCGTGGCGCAGGAGCAGATAACGAGCCCCGATGGCAGCGTGCAGGCCGTGGCGGGCGAGGTGGTCGATCACGTTGTCACCGATACGAACGGGAAGGCCGCAACGAGCAAGCTCCCCCTCGGTACCGGGACGGCCTCCTATGCGTTTGTTGAGACGAAGACCCCTGAGGGTCATGCGCTGGACACCACACCGCATCCCTTTACCCTGAGCTATGCCGATCAGGATACCGAGGTGGTCATGGCCGAGGTCTCCGTGAGCAATGTACCCACGGAGCTGCACGTGGACAAGCGTATCGCCGGGCGCGATGAGCCGCTTGGAGGGGCGACCTTCGCATTGTGGAATCAGGAGGATGAAATTCCGCTTGCCCAAGATGACGAGGTAACCCATGCGTTCGCCCTCCGCGCAGACGAAGCCGACCACGAGGTATCTCTCACGCTAACGGGCGATGACGCGCAGATTCCGCTTGTCTGGCAGGAAGAGAACCGGGCATACGTCGCCACCGGCCTCACCGGACCGGCAACCGTCACCGTTGACGGTAAGGACGTAGGGCCCGTTCGCATCGAGGGCAAAACGTATGCGCGGCTGCATGCCGGGACTGTTGAGACGCTCCCCATCCTGCTGCGTGGCTCCAAAGAGCCGACAAGCCACACCACCGATGACACCGGAGCGTTCAAGGTGGACCATCTGGATACAGGGACGTGGAAGCTCATAGAGACGAAAGCCCCCGACGGCTATGTGCCTGACGGCGCCACTTATTCGTTCACCGTGGACGAAAATGGCCTGGTCGAGGGGCATGCAGCGCATTCCTTGACGGTGCAGAACGACTACACGAAGGTTGATATCAGCAAGCGCGATATAACCAACGAAGAGGAGCTTGCCGGCGCGCATCTTATCTTGACCGACGCGGAAGGAACCATACTCGATGAATGGGTGTCGGACGGCACGCCCCATCGCATCGAGATGTTGAAGCCGGGCATCTACACCCTCACCGAACGCATGACGCCCCACTCCTATGACCAAACCCATGCCATCACCTTTACCGTATACGAGACGGGCGAGGTGCAGCAGGTCGTGATGTACGACGAACCCATCGAGATCGAGGGGAGCATCGACAAGCGGCAGGAGATCGCCGACCCGGTGGCGGCCATGACCGAGGCGAATGGAGATGGAGAGAATCGGGCCGAGGTAAAAACCTCTGAGGACGGAACCTTCTCGTACAACATCGATGCGCAGTCAACCAGCTCGACCTGGACCGACGAGTTTACCGTGACCGATGAGATCGCCGGGGCCGAGGCGGGTCTTGCGGTACTCGACCACGTTGACACGCCGCAAGGCTCGCGGGATTTCGACGGCCTGCTCAATGTGTGGTACCGCACGAACCTCACCCCCGCCGACTATCAAGATCCTTCCGGGGCGAACGCCACACTCGAAGATGGGCACGAAAACCCGTGGCTGCACGACGCCAGCACGCAGGACACCGTAGGGGATGACGGGAGAGCCGTTAACTATACCGGTTGGAAGCTGTGGCAGAAGGAGGTCAGCTCAGCTGAGAGCACCAGACTCGATGTAGAAGACCTGCAGCTGGAAGAGGGTGAAACCGTTACCGCCGTGCGCTTTGAGTATGGACGGGTTGAGGCGGGTTTTACCACGCGACCAGACGGATGGGACCGCGAGGACCTCAAGCACGAACATGATGACCTGAACGACATCGCATCCACTCACAAGGGAGCAACCTTTATGGACCAGAACACACTCCTGGTGACACGGGGCGACGGATCGGTCATCGAGATGACGCAACAGGAGCTCGACGCCTGCGCCGATGGAGGCGGATACCTCATCGACCCTGATGGAGATGGCGCACCGGAGTTCATCCCCTTTGAACAGGTTTCAACCCCCGCCGGCACCAGCCACGCCTTCGCTCCCGCCATCCTCACCCTGCATGTCACCGATGCCTACCACGCTGGTGCCACGCTCGAAAACGGTGCACGCGTGGACCTCTACCGCAATGGCGGTGGAGGCAACCTGGAGGACCATGACTCAGACGGCGTCGTTCAGACGCCGAAGACCTTCCTAATCCCCCTCGACCAAACGGGCGCAAGCGGCATCTTCGCCATACTTGCCGCAGTCGCGACGGTTGGGGCCGTGCTGCTCATGCGGCAGCCCCGACACAACGATTGCAACAGGAATGGGTTGAAACGATTGGCCGTCAAGCAGCCTTCGCTGAAGCGACGGATACGAGCAGCGGGACCCCGACTGCGCGACCCCAGCCATGCACGCCACCCCGCAGCGCGACGCTTCTCGCGGCGGCGCGCGTAGCAGCAGGGAGCCGAGCGCATGGAGGACATGCCATCCCGAAGCACTGACACCTACCCAAGCTGACGGAAAGGAGTAACACGTGCCACGACATCCCCAACGAAGACGTTTTGGACGGTTGCTCCTTCCTCTTGCCGCCGTCATATCGTTCGCTTGCCTGGTCGCCTTCCTGATGCCACGCACGATCAGCGACCTGGCATACCAACGAATCGATGTGACGGACGTCCACGATGATCTGTATAGCACGGATGACATCAACCCGGATTTCGCCGGATGGCTCCGCGTTGAGAACACCGCAATCGATTACCCCGCCGTGTATCAGCGCCCCTCCGACCCTCAAGGGTTTTACCTGAACCATGACTTTTGGCGCAGGCCATCCGAAGCCGGGTGTCCATACCTCCAACAGGGAGTAGCGGCAGGCAGTGACCACGTCATGGTGTTCGGGCATCATCTCGGCCTCACGGGAGGGATGTTCACCGAGCTCCATGATGCATTCGGCCAGAAACGCTTTGAGACTCTCGGAACGCTCCGCTGGCTGCCGAGAGACGGAGATGAACGCTCATTCAGACCGTTTTGCGCGATGCGCGTTGACAAGACCTACGAGCACATCCAGCGTTATCGATTCGATCGGCAGGAGGATATCGCCTCTTGGCTTCAAACGCTCGCTGAAGAGGCGTCCGCTAAACAGGCGAGCTGGAAGGAGATGGCAGCGCAGGCCCGGCAAGTCATGACGCTCATCACGTGCGCCGACGCACGTCGAGGCGGGCGGAATCGGACCCTTGTCGTCTTCGTCCGCTAATCGCTCCCGTCAAGCGACCCGATGGAATCAAGCTCAGCACGCTGCGCTTTTTCATCGGCGATGCGCTCCGCACGGACATCTGCCGGCGTCGACCAGCGCTGGCCGAGATAATATGACGCGCCGACACCGAGCAAGATGGCAGCGACAACACCGATTAGATAGGCAACCCAATGCCTCTTTATGAACGCGCCCACGGCCCCTCCCAGCAACACGCGCTGTGTGCGTTCCCTTATTTTGTCATTTTTTCTCGGGAACGGGTACACGAGATATACCGTCACTCTACACCGAAAGGATTACTCATGGCGAGCACATACGAACTCTTTTATAAACCCACGTGTCCATTCTGCCTGAAAGTTATCGACTACATGAACCGCGCCGGCATCGAACTGCCCATGCGCGACATCGTTTCCGACCCTTCCGCACTCGAGAAGCTTGTCGAGGTCGGCGGCAAGAGGCAGGTCCCCTGCCTGTTCATCGACGGGAAGCCGATGTATGAGTCCGACGACATCATCGCCTACCTGAAAGAGCATGTTGCCTAGCGACTCGAAATGAATCGTCGGGGACAAGGCAGCATAGCCTTGGATTCGACATCGAGCGATGTTCTTCCGATTCGGCCAGCATATACCTATATGAAGCGAGCCCGCAGACGTTATCGCCTGCGGGCTCGCTTGGTCTCAATCGGACTGCACGGCTTGTTAGGACCTGCGGATGACCTCGGTCACCACATCGGCCACGTACGCGACGTTGGCGGGATCCACATTGTAGGGTTGGTCGTCCTCGGTATGCGACAATGCGAGGTTCGCGCCCTCAACGCCCGCGATGCTCAACGAGCGCAAGCTCATGCTCATGGCGGCATGGGCATCGGTTGTCACATGCGGCATCTCCACGCTACCGATTTCATTATGGAAATCGGACGAGACGCGGGAGACCAAACCGGCGATACGCCGGTCGCCCTTCAGGGTGCGCTGATCGCCCTCCATGGACAGCATCGCCAGCTCGCCGGCGCCAACGCATTCGAGGTTGATGAAGAACACGCCGCGCAGCTTGTCGCGATGGCTCTTCAAGAAGGCCTTGATGCCGGCATTGTCATACTCGGAGGCGCCGGTCGCGACAAACCAGATGTCATGACCCAGCAACTCATCATCACCCAGAGACGTCACCGCCTCGCGCAGCTCCTCCTCAGAAAGCTCTTCGGATGCAGTGGCTCCGCCCTTCCAACCATCGCCTCCGTCGTTGCCATCGAAGTTATCCCACGAGCCGATGTCGCTGCCGGACTGCTTTGCATCGAAATCCTCATCGACGCCGAGCCAGTCGCTCATGCTGTCGTTGTGCTTCTTCTTACGACCGAAGAAGCGGCCCAAACCGCGGCGCGGCTTCTCATCCTCAGCTGCGGGAGCGGCGGAGGCGGGGGAAACGGGCGCCACCGGGGGAACGGATGGAGCGTTCGCGCCGGCAACGGGGGCCTGGCGCTGATCAACCACGGAGAACATCGGCTTCTTCTGTGCGGGAGCACTCGCAAGAGAGGCGCCCTGAGCCGTCGATGCTAACGGATCGCTCGTAACGGGATCGGGAAGATCGAACAGCGCCGAGCGGCTAGGCGTGGCGGCGGGTGCGGGTGCGGGTGCCGCAGGGCTCGGCAGGTCGGGAATCTTGCTAGGAGCCGGGCGCGAGATCTCCGCCATCAGCGAATCAACCGTCTCGACCGGACGGGCAGGCATGGCCATCGTACGCGTGGGGTCGTCGGCAGAAGATGCAACGGGCTCAAACACCTGCGTTGAGGCAACCGGGGAGTCCTTATCGGCAGCTGCCTCGGAAACCTCTTCCTGCGCAGGCTGCCCAGCCACCGCGGCGGCGTCCTCGACAGCATCGACTCCGGCCTGCTGGTCAATCGCGGCTGAAGTCGCATGCTCCGCCTCAGCAGCATCTGCGCCAGCATCCTCGACAGACACCGCCTCATCATGCAGCGGTGCGGCGCCGACAGGCGCATCGATCACCATACTTTCGGGCAGCTGCGCGGCTTCTTGGTCCGCCTGCGGCGCAGCAGCGTCCGAAGCAACCGCATCTTCCCCAACTGGCTCGTCAGCCGCCTCGTCGCGAGCAGGCAGATCGATCACCTGCTCCTCAGATGCGGCGATCTCTTCCTGATCGACCTCGGCCTCGCGGCCTGCGGGCACGCTGGCGGAAGGCGTGAGGAGCGCATCGTCCTCGTACACCAGGCTGCAGGAATCGGGCAGCATCCCGAGGGCGCGCACCGCATCGGCACCAAAACGGATATTGCCCTCGCGATTCACCACGAATGGACCCTCTTCTGCCTCAGCGGTGGCATCGGCAACCTGCAGCTCGCCCTCATCGATGACCGAGCTCTCAACATCGGAGTCCTCCGGGACCTCATCCTCCTGCGCAGGCGCGATACCCTCTGCCTCGAGAACAGGGGATGCCATCTCGGTTGTGGACCCCATGGCATCGGCCACGGGCTCCACATAGTACGCGTCAGATTCGCCGAAGGCATCGTCTTCCGCCGCCGAGGGAAGCGTCGGCACCGCCGCCGTTTCAGACGGGCTCACGTAGTCAACCCCGGATTCTGCCGGGGCGGACACCTCCTCGTCCTGCGGCTCGGCACCCTCGGGCGCAACCTCAGCCTGCTCAGCCTCATGCGGATAGGAAGCCTCGGCTGCGGCAGCGGCAGCTGCCTCCGCGGCTGCCGCCTCGGCGGCGCGGCGCGCCTCCTCCACGATTTGGCGCTGCTGATCAAAATACTCATCGGCGGGCATATCGCCGGGGAACTCATCGCCCCCTTCGTACGGGGCCACGGCATCCATCACGCCCAGCATGGCGGCAACCGAAGACTTGTTACACACCGAACCGGACGTATAGGGGAGCACGAACCGGTTGGCAATCGTGCCGACCGCCAGCACCAGCGGAATCAGCGCCGCAACGATTGCCACGACCCACAGCAGCACCTTGATTGCGCCGGGCAGGGGCAGTACGCGCAGGACGGCAATCACCGCCGGCACCACCATGGCGTAAGGCAGAAGCCTCACCAGCATCGGGCGGTACGCGGCAAAGGGCTCCTGCGCAAGCATGTCGGCGCGCGGCGAATCATAGTGAGCCATCACGACGACCGGACGGTTGCGAGGGGACGCGAGGGGGCCGGAAGCTTTGTGATATACGATAACGTTCTGGCTGAGTCCGCCGTGTCCCATGCTCGAGAACACAGAACGGCCCGTCCGCTCCAGCACGAACAGCACCGCCGCCGCGAACACCAGCAAGATGCCGATGACGCCCAGCGCGCCGCCGATGCCCATGAGCACCGCACCGAGAAACACCGCGATACCCAGCGCCGCCTGCACCACCTTCGATGTGCCCTTCGCGCTGAACTCCTGCACCTCGGGGGCAAAGCCGTGGTTCTCGAAAACCCGTGCGATGACATCCGCCGCGGCGCGCTCCTCCTCACTGCAAGCAGGGGTTATTCCCGTATTCTGCAACAGGTGACTGAGGTATTTGTTCGTACTAGCCATGTGGGCTCCACATCGATATCGACTACGTGCAGGGACACCGCTCCCACGATGTACCTGTATTCTGTCGAAAGTATACCCTTACTCTTCGAGAACCGCAGCTCCACGGCGCGAAGCACAGACACGTCCCACGCCTTGGGGGCGGGAGGCGGTATGGGTCCAATGGCATACAATGGACGGGCATACGCTCGCACGCTACGCCGAAACCGCAGGAAGAGGGGATTCACGTGACTCATAGCAGCACCGATGCGGCACCCCTGGGTGACGCCGCGATGGCAGCAGGGGCGCTCAACGCGAGCACCATGCGCCTGCTCAACCTCTTCTTCATCCTGAATGCTGCAGATACGCCGCTTTCGACCACGCGTATCATCTCCGACGCCGACATGGGCTACGGATCGGGCAACGAGGCGTCGGACAAGAAGAAGTTCCAACGCGACCGTGAGCAGCTCGCACAGCACGGCATCGCGATCACCGAGGTGAAGATGGAGGGAAGCGCCGGCAACGAGGAGAGCTGGTGGCAGATCGATCGGGTGCGGACGCACACCCAGCCTGGCTCGATCAGTCCCGATGATGCCTCCATCGTGCTGGCGGCCATCGATGAGACATTCGAGTTGCACGCGAACAACCTGGAGCGCTGGCCCCTGCAGCGCGCTTATCTCAAGCTCCTCGACGCTGCCGGGGAGCATCAGGTGAGCGAAGCGGCAAGCAGCAGCGACGCCTATTCCACGCAGATGCAAGGTATCTGGAACGCCGTGGCCGCGAAACGAGCCGCGCATTTCACCTATCGCGATGGGGCCGGCGTTCTCAAACAACATGTTGTCAGCGTCTATGGAACCTTCACCAGGAACCGCATCTCCTATTTCACGGGATTCGACCAGGAAGCGAACGACATCCGCACGTTCCGCACCGACCGGGTCATCTCATCGACCAGGCCGCCGAAAGGAACGCCGACCTACGAGATTCCCGCAGAGTTCGACCTGAGACGCCATCAATTCCTCCCCTTCGACTTCTCCAGCGAACCCGAAACGGATACGGTGTTCTCTTTCCCTGCCACCATGAGCACTCCGGAAATCGAACGCATCACCAACCGACGCGGTACGCTCGTCTATCCGAACATGGCTTCTGGGTCTCCATCAGATCTTTCGTCCGAGACTGCATCCGGATGCACGGATGCGCCGGAACGGAATCCGGAAACGGCGATCCTGTGGCAGATCGGGGTTCGCGACCTCGATGCGGCGGCGGGTTGGGCGCTGGAGCATGCGTCCCGCGGTATGAGGCCGCGCTCGCCTCAGGCGCTCATTGATGCCTGGCGCGCCCGCATCGACCGGGCGCTCGGCGCACATGGGCTCGAACCTTCGGCAGACCATGCGGCAAATGCGGCTTCATCCGGCACAGACACCCCAGTACCAGCACGTATGCGCGCGTGGCCATCTTCGGCAGCGAGCCTGTCCGCGGACGGTGCAGAGATGAATGCGTCCCCAGCGGGTACGTGTGCGAAGCCATCTTCAACAGCAAGTCCATCCGCGGGCATGGCCGAGGCGAACACGTCCCCAGCCAGCGCTTCCCCAACCGATACCGCGTCAACCCTGTCCCCAGCCTGCCGGGGCGACGACGGACACGTCCCCAACCGGTACCGAAACGACCCCGTCCCCAAACGGCATACGGCAGCAAGTGCATCTGCGGACAACACCGGGGCAAGCCCATCCCCAACCGGCGATTCCCCAACCGGCGTGGCGGAAAGTTCTTCCTCAACCGGTGCGCCGTCACCGTGGCGAACACGTCCCCAGCCGTCGCGCCCCCAGCCGGCATACCGAAACGACCCCGTCCCCAGCCGGAACGGCAGGCATGCCGAAACGAACCCGTCCCCAAACTGCGCGCCACAGCAGCGCAGCCTCACCGCCCGCGCCTCGCTTGACGCTGCCTTGAACATCCTGGCGCGCTTGAGCACAGCCCCCGGACAGCGCGTCGCGCTCGATGAACTCGCCTCGATGCTCTCGCTGACGCCCGAACAGACCGAGCGCATCATCGCGGGACTCATGGAGCTCGCCGATTCCGTCAGCGGTGCGCGCATTGTCCTTTCCATTGAGGATGGCATGGTCCGGCTTTCCGGCGATGCCGCCCGGATGCAGCCGCTGCGCCTTGCCCCCGACGAGGCGATTGCCCTGCACAGCGCGCTCACCCGCTACCAGCTCAACGATGATGTTTGGCAGCGCCTGCAGCACAACCTGATGCCCGCAGGAACCGACGAGGGTGCCCGCATCGACCTCAGGACAAGCGACGATGCACTGTTCGGCAGATTCTGGCCGCGCCTGTGCGAAGCGCTGCAAGACGGCGTGCGCATCGAGATTCTCTACCGCTCGCAGGATGCCCCGGTAGCACGACGACGCACGGTCGACGCCGGCTTCATCGAGCTCGCCGACGAAGGGGCCTACCTGACCGCTTGGGACATTCAAAGGGATGCCCAGCGTCGGTACCGGCTCGACCGCATCGAGGATCTAAGCTTCACCCCCGATTCCGCCGTGCGCCACCCCTTTCGACGCACCTCGCTGCAAGACAGCCTGCACCGGCAGGGCGAGCGCGTCACCCTGCTCTTCGAATCCGTAGATCAGGCACGGCAGACTGGATGGGCGGGCTTGGAACTGAAGCGGGCACAGCAGCGCCGCGAGGGCGTGATGATACCCGCATACATCACCTCGCGCGCATGGCTCTTCGACCAGCTCCTGGCCGCCGGAGGTTCCATCCGCCTGCTCGACGCGCGCGACATGTGCAAGGAGCTGCAGGTCCATGTGGCAGGGCTCAAGCTGTAGAAGATAGCAGGGAGCGGCCTTCCGCGGGTGGGGCGCCACCATATGCAAATCGGCCCGTCGGCATACGCGCCAACGGGCCGACAATCACTTCTCGTGCGAGGCGCGCCACAGCTCCAGGTACCGTCCGACCCGCGCGGTATCGAGCCGCTGGTAGGATGTGGGCAGCGAGGAGAGGAACTTCTTGCCGTACCCCTTGCTCACCAAGCGCGAATCGGCCATGACCAGCACACCGGCGTCGGTGGAGGTGCGGATGAGGCGCCCTGCCGCCTGCTTAACCTCCAGCACCGCCTCGGGCAGCGCGTAGCGCGCCCAGGCGCGGTCCTCACGCACCGACCGTTCACAGGACAGCGGATCGTTCGGGCTCGAAAACGGCAGCTTGGGAATCACCACGCACCGCAGGGTTTCCCCAGCGGCATCGAACCCTTCCCAAAACGCCTTGAGCGCGAACAGCGACGAGGTACGCTCCGACAGGAACCGGTCACGCAGGCGCTTGACGGACGTGCCGCGCTGCTGGCACATGAGCTCCAAGCCCGCTCGCTTGAGCGGCGCCTCCACGCGGCCGAAGAGCTCCTCCATATCGCGCCTGTTCGTGAACAGGGTCAGCGTGGAGCCGCCCATGGCGAGATGAACGTCAACGAGCAGCTTCTCAAGTGCAGAAAGATAGGCGTCGCGATTGCGCGGATCGGGCACATCGGCGGCCACCACGACCGCCATATTCCGCTCGAAGTCATAGCTTGAATCGAGATGCAGCTCGCGCGAGGAGGAACGGCCGATACGGTCGAGCCCGACGGCATGCTTGAAATGGTCGAAACTCTCGCCCACCGTCACCGTGGCCGAGGCGAAGATCGCGCTGTGGACCTCCGGAAGCCATTGCTCGGCCAGTGCAGCCCCGATGTCGAGCAGCTCGGCGGTGAGCGCCTCGCCGCCCGCGCGGCGTCGGCGGTCGACATGGAACGAGAACACGTAGCGCTCGTCGGTTCCCTCCAGGATCAGCGCCAGTGCGTTCTTCATCTCCTTCATGCGCCGCTCCAGATCGGCGATGTCGACCACCATCTCGGGCTTCTCGGCACCGACCGTCTCAACGAGCGATTGCAGGTTCTTGTCCGCCTGGTCGAGTGCGTCCACAGCGGTGCGCGCGGTCTCCGCGAACAAGCCCCACGCCATGGTTGCCCGCAGCTCCTCGCCGATCCATACGTTCTCGGCGTCGTAGCCGCCGCGCGCGGCACCGGAACGGGCCATATCGCGCACCTGGTCGAACACGCCGGCCATCGCCAGCGAAGCCCGCTGCGTGGTGGCCGACGCCTTCGCCGTGATACCCATGAACAGCGTGGCCGCATCGGAGGACGCCAGATCGCGTGTAATCTGACCCAGGGCCCCGGCGTGATCGCCGCCCAGGCGCTCGAACAGAGCGCGCGACTCATCGGCAGACACGGTCAGCGCCCATTGACGGCGCGCCTCGCGCTCCACCGAATGGGCCTCATCGACCACCCAATGCCGGATGGGCGGCAAGATCTTCCCGCCCGCCGCCACGTTGCGGAACAGCAGAGAGTGGTTGGTCACCACCACGTCGGCGCGGGCAGCGCGGCGGCGGGCGCCGTGCACGAGGCATTTATCGGGGAAAAACGGGCAGAGCCTGCGCGCGCATTCCCGGGACGAGGTTGTAAGATCGGGCCGGTTCACGCTACGCCATCGAATACCCAAACCGTCCAGGTCGCCGGCGGGAGACTGGCACACGTAGGCGTAGATCACCGCGATGGCCGTGAGCGTATCGGCCGGGTCGCGATTCGTCACGATCTCCTGAGCGCGGGTGAGGCGCTCGAGTTTCCGCAGGCAGGGATAGTGATCGTATCCCTTGAGGGCGCAGTAGGACAGCCCGCCGTCGAGCTCGCGCGCAAGGCGCGGCAGCTCGTGATACATCAGCTGATCGGCCAGGTTATTCGACTTGGTGGCGATGCCGACGGTCACGTGGTTGCGGCGCGCGGCCTGCGCCATGGGCACCAGATAGGCAACCGACTTGCCCACGCCGGTACCCGCCTCGACCACGCGGTGCGTCGAGGTTGCAAGCGCCTCGCGCACCTCGAGCGCCATTTGCACCTGCTCATGACGGGGCTCATAGGTGGGATACATGCGATTCACCAAGCCGCCCGGCGCGAAACATGCTTCCAGCTCCTCGGGAGTCGGCATGTTCAGGTGATCCAGCTCGTCGGCATCCACCCGGTCGGGCGTGCGGTCGGCATTCAAGATCTCGGCGCGGGCAGCCGTGAGGGAAAAGACCGCATCGGGTTGCTCGGCAGCCAAAAAGCTGAAGATCGGTCGATATGACCAGGGGACGTCCGGATGCATGTCGGCCAAGCGGCGCATGAGGCCGGCCGGCAGGTCGCTCAACGCCACCAGCAGAATGCGCCACACACCGCACAGCGCCTCGACGTCATCGCTGGCGCGGTGCGACACCGATGCGCATCCGAACAGATCGGCCATGAACGACAGCTTGTGCGAGCTCAAGCGCGGCAAGGCCACGCGCGACAGCGCCAGCGAATCCACCCAGATATCGCTCACCGCCTCGCCCCCGGGCACTGCCTCGATGAATGAGCGGTCGAACGTTGCATTATGCGCGATCACCGGGCAGCCGCCCACGAACTCCGCCAGGCGCGCAACAGCCTCCGCAGCCGACGGCGCATGCGCCACGTCGGCATTCGTGATGCTCGTGAGCGCAGTGATCTCCGGCGGGATCAAACCGCTGGGATGCACGAAGGTGTCGAAGCGATCGACCACCTCGCGTCCGCGCAGACGGGCGGCCGAAATCTCAATCAGCTCGTTCTCCTGGGCGCTTAACCCGGTGGTCTCGGTATCGAGTACCACCACGTCGTCCTCAATCAGCCCGAATGACCGCGTGCGGGCACGCTCGGCCAAGGTCTCATAGGCGGCGATGACAGGCTCCGGGGTGGCCGGCAGCACCGCCTCCGCCATCGTGGGTGGATATGCTGCCATGCTCATCGACGAGCCCTTTCTATTGCCAGATCAACCAGCTCGGCGCACGCCTCGGCAAAGGTGAAGCCCGCATGCCTCACCTCATCGGGGAACAACGACGTGGGCGTCATACCGGGGATGGTGTTGGTCTCAAGGATCACCGGACCGCGGTCCGAAACGATGAAATCGCTGCGGGAGAAGCCGAAGCACCCGATGGAACGGTGCGCGCGGACGGCGAGCTCCTGCACACGCGCGTAGGTGGCCTCATCCAAACGCGCCGGGATACGGTGGATATCGGTGGGGTCGACGTACTTGACATCCAGATCGTAAAATTCGCAATGCTCCGGTGTACAGATCTCGACCACCGGCAGGGCGCGCAGGGTGCTCCCGTCGCCCAAAACTCCCACGGTGACCTCGGTCCCTACCACGCGCTGCTCCACGAGCACCTTGTCCCCGAACCCATGCGCATAGGCAACCGCGTCGGCAAGATCGCCTGGGTCCTTGACCAAGCGCACGCCATAGCTCGAGCCGTTGATAGCGGGTTTAACGAACAGCTCGCATCCCAGCTCCTCGACGACCGCATCGGCATCGATCGGGTCACCCTCCATGAACGGGATGCCGGGAGCCGTGGGAACACCGGCGCGCGCGTAGAGAATCTTCGCCAAATCCTTATCCACCGCGCAAGCGCTTGCCATGGAATTCGAGCCGGTGTAGGGGAGATTCAGGAACTCCAGGGCACCTTGTATGGTGCCGTCCTCGCCTCCCTTGCCGTGCAGCGCCAGAAACACGACGTCAGGTCGGCGGTCCGCCAGCTCAGTCAGCACGCGCGGGCTCGCGGGGTCCATGAGCTCCACGCTGCCGAACCCGGCCTTTCGAAGAGCTACGACCGCATTGCGACCCGAGGCAAGCGACACCTCGAGCTCATGTGAGCTGCCACCGGCAAGCACGACGATTCTCATATCGGCGCGATCTGCACACGTTTGTCCGTCCATGGCCAACCCCTTCGCTCCCCATGTCACCAACTGGTGTCCATTTATCGAATACCTGCACGTCTTGACCGCCAAGCGTGCAGACGTACCTTATTGTATAGGTATCTACGCATCTTCCTGTGTGAAAGGCAGTCTATGGTACGCTCGCACCGCACTCGCGACATCCGCATGCTTGATTTCGAGGACATCCAGGAGCTCGTTGCTGAGCTCGGACAACCGGCATTCCGCGCCAAGCAGCTCAATGAATGGATCCATGAGAAGAACGTATGTTCGTTCGATGAGATGACGAATCTCCCCGCTTCGCTGCGGACGAAGCTCGCTGAGCACTTCCAGTTCAACACTCCCACCGAGCTCGTCAAACAGGTTTCGCGCGATGGCAGCCGCAAATACCTGCTGCAGTTCTCGGACGGTGTCTCCGTCGAGACAGTCGGCATGCCCAACCGCAACAAGCTGGCCGTCTGCATCTCCACGCAGGCGGGCTGCGCCATGGATTGCGCGTTCTGCGCAACCGGCCTCGCGGGTCTCACGCGCTCGCTGACTGCCCAGGAGATGGTCGATCAGGTGCTTCACGTCGCCCGTGATTTTGGCGAGCGCGTGACCAGCGTCGTCTTCATGGGGCAGGGCGAGCCGTTTGCGAACTTCAACGCAACGGTTGATGCCCTCCGCGAACTCAATCGACCCGACGGTCTGGGTATCGGCGCGAGACACCTCACTGTTTCAACTTCGGGCGTCATCCCAGGCATCAAGCGCTTCGCCGAGCTTCCCGAGCAGTTCACCCTCGCCGTATCGCTGCACTCCGCCATCCAGTCCACGCGCAACAAGCTGATGCCTGGCGTGAAGAAGTACACGCTGCTGCGTCTCCATGAAGCCCTGCAGGACTATGTTGAGAAGACCGGCCGCCGCCCCACGTACGAATACGCCATGATCGATGGTATTAACGACAACAACCCCGAGATGCAGGCGCTGATCGACTTCTGCGTGGGCACGATGTGCCACGTGAACCTCATCCAGCTTAACGACATCCCCGATAGCCCCCTGAAGCCGTCGCCCATGGAGAAGGTTGAGACGCTGCAGCGCCGTCTCACCATGCACGGCGTTGAGACTACCATCCGCAACTCGCGCGGTGGAGACATCGACGCGGCCTGCGGTCAGCTCAAGCAGCACGCCTCGATTCCCAAGAAGCTGCTGAACAACCAGTAGCGATACCTTTCGATACCATCATTCAACGCCGCACCAATGTATGCAAGGGGGCTGCAGACCATGAGATTGGCTGCAGCCCCTCAATTCATACGACGGGGATTTTTTGTGAGGTACCTAACCTTTAAGACCTATACCTCAATTGCATCCCACTGATGCTCGACCCATTCCTGGTTGATGCGAGGATTCTTCGTAACCTTAGCAGTCCTCAAGGCTACCTCCTCGCTCATGTCATCCATCCGCTGACGTGATGATGCGAAAGCATGCTTTGCCTTACGGTGAAGGTTCTCGCGTAAATCACGGTCGGTGCTCAGCTTATAGCCTGCAACCGCTCCAACGGCAATCGCGAAACAAGTCGAAGCCACAAGTACTATCTGCTTACGATTCACGCTTCATCGCCGCCTTCAGCCTCAAGCATGGATGACAGAATACGTGAGAGATCTTCCTCATCCTTGAACTCAATTTCGATCTTATTCTTACCGCGCGTAGAGCGAACCTTCACACTCGTATTAAAGAGCTGACGAAGGACGCGGGCAGCCTTTTTATATGACTGTGGCGTCACCGGACGCGGAGCACGCGGCGTCTCTCCGACTGAAAAGAGCGGAGCAAGGTTTTCAGTCGCACGAACCGACAACCCCTCTGCCACAACCTTCTCAGCCAGCTTCACGCGAGCTTCTTCAAACGGAACAGCCAAAATGGCGCGCGCGTGCCCAGCCGTCAGCTTGCCATCGAACAACAGGTCTTGAACCTGCTCAGGCAGATCAAGCAAACGCAGGGAATTGGTAATTGCAGAACGAGACTTCGATACTGCCTTTGACAGAGCCTCCTGGGTCATACCGCTCGATTTAATCAGCTGCTTGTAGCCACGAGCTTCTTCAATTGGATTCAGATCAGAACGCTGCAGGTTCTCAATGAGTGCCAGCTCGAGCATCTTCTGATCGTCAACATCTTTGACGATCACCGGCAGCTTTTTCAGACCAGCAATCTTCGAAGCCTGATAACGACGCTCACCAGCGATAATCTCGTAGGAAGACCCCTTCTTGCGAACAAGCAGGGGTTGCAACACGCCGTTTTCGCGAATCGACTCGCTCAACTCTTCAAGCTGAGACTCATTGAAATGCGTTCGGGGCTGATTGGGATTCGGAACGATCTTCTCAATATCCATTTCCGTGTCGGCGGAAGCAAATCCTGTTTCACTTTGAGCTTCACCCATGAGAGAGCCAAGACCACGACCGAGTGCTGGTTTCTTTTTCGGACTAGGCACGCTTAATCACCTCTTTCGCAAGATTCATATACGCCCGCGCACCTTTATTGTTCGGCGCATACGATATTACAGGCATTCCGTATGACGGTGCTTCCGATACTTTGACGGATCGAGGAATGCACGTCTTAAATGCGATGTCACCGAAGTACGTCTGCACCTCTTCGACCACTTGATTGGATAGCGACGTCCTTGAATCGTACATCGTCATCAGAACGCCGTACGTATCAAGCTCTTTATTGATGCGACCCTTTACCATACGCATCGATTCCAGAAGCTTTGTTACACCTTCCAGCGCGTAATACTCGCACTGAATCGGGATCAAGACGCTATCGGCTGCCGCAAGTGCATTGATGGTGAGCAATCCAAGTGAGGGAGGGCAGTCGATAAAGATGAAGTCAAATTCATCCTTTACCGGTTCAAGCAGATCTTTTAGGCGCGTTTCGCGTGCCATGGCAGAAACGAGTTCAATTTCCGCTCCGGCAAGCTGAATCGTCGCAGGAATAACGAAGACTCGCTTGTTCGATGTATCGCAAATCAACTCTTCCGCCGGTACATCATGAAGCAGCGCATCGTATACGCACTGATGCAGCGCTTCTTTATCGATTCCAAAGCCGCTCGTACTGTTGCCCTGTGGATCAAAATCAACGATGAGCACCTTGCGACCCAGCTCACCGAGCGCCGCAGCGAGGTTCACAGTCGTTGTAGACTTACCCACGCCGCCCTTTTGATTGATAATCGCAATTGTGTGCATAGGTTTCATGCTTTTTGAGCGCTTTACATCCCGAAAACCCACTGCGCCTCCGTCTCTTGCCAATTCTGACACGTTTCACGTGAAACAAACTATAGAGTTTCACGTGAAACCATAGTATTGAAGTATTATACGGCACTCGCACATGCTCGTATAACACTATCTATAGCTATCAGAACATCTAAACGTATGCACTTCAAAGCAAATGCGTAGGAACCGTTCGCGTCGCTGGTTTAACTATATATACCTACGTCATGTTCAATAGACTGACCAATGAAGATTCCAGCACAGAATGAGATTATAGGTTCTGTAAGCATTCGAATACATAAGACTCTCTTGCGCTTCTCTGCACATATGTACCAGCATGCGATTGAGCTCTGCCCGGACTGTATCATACTACGTGGAGCGATACAAATTACTTCATTCTGATGCTCAAACACTGAAGATTTGAAATCGCTCACGAGGTGAAATCAATTTCTCATGTAATCCAAAGCACAACTCTCACTCGATATCATTAGAGAGGTATCCATCTATATATGGGCAACTATATCTCTAGCTACAAATAAGCCCAGTGTTTCACGTGAAACACTGGGCTATTCGAATCCAAGAACTACTTTAAGTAAGTACAAGCTCAGACCTAACCAAGTGGTTTGCGCTTGGCCTCACCAACGGGACGAGGCAACGCAATCCGTGGCTCATCGATCTTCTGATAGAACAGAACCGAGCGATGACCAAGACCCTCAGGCAACTCGAACTCATCGCATCCAATACGCTCAAGACCGCATACTTCGGCAGCACGATCGCCAGCATGCAGCTCTTCATCGGAAGGACGGGCTTTCGCAAGCATCAGAAACCCGTCTTGCTCTAGAAACGGAGTACCGTATTCGATGATGGTCGGCAGCTGACCAACTGCGCGGGCACAAACCATATCAAACGTATTCCTATGAGAAGCAGCGAATGACTCAAGGCGATCGTGTACACCAGAGATTCCCTCAAGACCAAGCTCATCGATAAACGTATTGACCGCTTTAATCTTCTTGCCCACAGAATCCAGCAACACGCCGTGGCACCCCGTCATGATATGAATGGGAATACCAGGGAAGCCGGCACCGGTTCCCATGTCCAGGAAATTCTCAGGATCAAAGGGCAGACTACGCGTCAATGCAATCGAATCCACAAGATGCAGAATCACAGCCTCATGCAAATCAACGATCCGGGTGAGATTCATATAGGCATTGACCTGTTGGACATAGAGCAGATGCGCGACCATTTTCAGCGCTTGCTGAGGATGTACTTCAACCTCAAGGCATCCAGCAAGCTCGATCAACTCGTCAGCCAGCTGATGACACCGGCTATCGTCATCAGTCAGATGGGTGATGTTGATGGTACGTTCGGTTGCCTTTCCAATCATGTGGGCTCCTGCGTGTTCTGACTCAAAACCATGAGTAGTTGATTCCTGACAAAAAAGGACACCGTCGGTGCCCTTTGATTACAACCCTTAACGCGGCGTGATTACAACGCGTCGCTCGGGATCAACGCCTTCCGAATGCGTCTCAACCCGATCATCCTCACGCAAGGCAATGTGAACCAGTCGACGCTCAGAGGCTGTCATAGGTGGAAGGTTGACCGAACGACCCTGCTGAACAGCACGTGTGGCAGCGGAGCGTGCCATAGAGGATACCTTCTCATGGCGACGGCTGCGATACCCCTCGACATCGACAACCACCGGATACCTGAACCCAAGCCTGCGGCTGACCAGGAGGGAAACCATCGTCTGCAACGCCTCGAGCGTTCTGCCGTGACGACCGATAAGAACCGCCAAATCGGGTGCCGTCACATCGAGAATCAGCTCGCCCTCGTCGCCTTCGTACTCATCGATGGGAGAGTCGTCAGCATCGAAATGAGCAAGAACGGCACGCACGATGGAAATAGCTGCGTCGGCAATGGCATCGAGCTCATCGTCGGTCAGCTGCTCTCCAGCCTTATAGCGCTCGGCAATCTCGGAGAACTCGCCAACAACCCGATCGGCTGCCTCTTCGGTCGTCTCTTCAACCAGTTCCTCACTCATGGCAAACTCCAATAGTTAGGTACCTAAATAAGTATGAGCCTCTACCTGGACTTGTGCGGACGGGGTTTGCGCTCACGACGCACCACATCGACCTCGATGGGGGCATTCGCCATGCGCTCCTCTTCCTCAGCCTTGGCCTTCTCGATCACGCGCTGGGTAACGAAGATCTGCTGGACAACCTGCCACAGCGAGGACACATCGTAGTACAGCAACACGCCGGCGGGCAGGCCCCAGCCCATGAAGAGCATCATGAAGCCCATCACGACCGACATCATCTTCATGCTCTGGGCCTGGGCACCCGTCTGGTTGCGCGACATGTAGAGCTGCGGGATGAACGTGAGCACCGCAAACAGCAGCAGCGCCACGATATACGGGATCGCGCCGCCGATGCCCTCAGCGAACGCCTGCGCGGGCGTGGTGGTCAGGTTCGGCAGAATGTTGAAAAATGAGAAGCCGAGCTCCTTGGCATCCGGGAAATAGGTGTCCAAGCTGCGCAGCAGTGTGAACAGGGCGATCAGGATGGGCATCTGGATCAGCAGGGGCAGGCAGCCGCCGAGCGGATTGAACTTGTTTTCGGAGTAGAACTTCTGCATCTCCTCAGCCTGACGCTGCGGATCGTCGGCATACTTCTCCTGGATCGCCATCAGCTTGGGCTGCAGCACTTGCATACGCGCGGTCGACTTGGTCGATTTCAGCATCAGGGGCGTCAGCGCCAGGCGGATGATGACCACCAGGATGATGATCGACAGGCCCCAGTCGCTCGCAAACGACTGAATGAGCTTCAGCGCCTCGAACAAGATTTGAACGATCCAGTCCCACATAAGGTTTCCTCCGATAGCTCCGTGCCTTTACGGCACGGGGTCATACCCTCCGGCGTGCAGCGGGTTGCAGCGCAGGATGCGGCACGCAGCCAGCCAACAGCCCCTCATAACGCCGTATTTCTCGATTGCCTCAACAGCATACTGTGAACAGGTCGGGATGTATATACATGCATCCGGCAGCACGGGTGACACCCTGCGCTGGTACCAATGAATGGCCGCCACGGCCAGGCGCCTACTCATGGATACCAGCCCTGGCACAAAGGGAATCAAGCGCCGCGGCCATTTCCCGCGCGCCGGCGCGACGCGTGCGCGGCGTAGCGAACAGGATGATCTCCCAACCAGCCGCAGGAAGCCCGCAGCTGCGCGCGGCCTCACGAAGCACACGCTTGGAACGGTTGCGCACCACGGCGCAACCGAGTCTCTTTGCAGCAGCGAAGGCGACCCGACCCGGATCGCCTTCGCTGATGGAATCACATATAACCATTCGAACCAGAGGATGGTTGTAACGCCGTCCCTGGGTGAACACCCGCTCGAAGTCCCGGCGAGACTTGATGGTCTGCATGCGAGCCGATTGTTACTCGTCGCTCACCGTCAGACGCTTGCGCCCCTTGGCGCGGCGACGGGCGAGCACGGCGCGACCGCTCTTGGTGGCCATGCGGGAACGGAAGCCGTGGGTCTTGGCGCGCTTGCGCTTATTCGGCTGATACGTACGCTTCATGGTGTACATCCTCCTGGTGCATTTGGTCTGCTTAGACAGAATAGACGGTTGAGCTTACAGATTGTAGTGAAAGGCCAGCATTTCTGTCAATCTTTGCTCAGGAAAGTTCCCAAGTTCCCATAGGCTTCGCGAAACGCGCGCATTCTTCTCCGGCTCCACACGGCGATTCGCGAGGAACTTTTCACCACTTTTCACAGACTTTTCCACAGGACATGTTGAAACTGTTAACAACTTTTCAGTACTTTTCTTCACTTTTCAACACGTTCGGAAAACTTGTTGAAAGCTCATGAAAGCACCGCCGCCGAGCTGGTATCCTAGTCGCACACCACGAGAAAGAATGAGCAGTAATGTCCGAAGATTTCTACCCCTTTGTGGATTCCGGCGACCCAGCACCAGACAACCAGCACCTCACCGGTACGGCCGGCGCGGGCGCCGCACCGATGCCAGGCGCCGGCGAAGCGCAGGGCGGCGGGCGAGCGTCTTTCGCCACGCGCATCTCGGTATACGACGATCTGCTGTCCACGCCGCGGGTGATCGTCGTCGAGCGCGACGACGTCCGCACATACCTGGAAGAGATCACCAACACGGTCTACCGAACCATGAAGGAGCAGGGCGGGCGCCTGTCGCTCATGGTCATACGAGAGCTTGTTGAGAACTTCATCCACGCGCGGTTCGTCGAACCGGTCATCTCCATCCTCGATGGCGGGAATACCATCCGGTTCGCCGACCAGGGCCCCGGCATCGCCGACAAGGAGCGCGCCTTTGAGTTCGGCGTAACCAGTGCCGACCGCGACCAGAAGCGCTACATTCGCGGCACGGGGTCGGGCCTGCCCATGGTGCAGGAATACCTGCAGAACGCAGGCGGGGCCATCTCCATTGAGGATAACCTCGGACAGGGAACGGTCGTGACGGTTAGCATCGACCCGGCACGGGTGGCCGAGATCGGTCAGACCGTTTCACGTGGAGCGGCCGTGCGTCCCGGCGGCGCACGGCAACACATGACAACAGGACTGCAGGCAGCGGGCGGAGCGGTCGCGGGCGCATGGCCGCAAGGCACGGCGGGAACCAACCCCTATCAACAGGTCGCTCCCGCAGGTACTGCGAGCGCTGGCACGGGCGCCATGGGATATGCGCCGGGGACGCCGATGGGCGCAGGCGGGGCTGAGAGCACCGGATACCCCGGCATGCAGCCCGGGGGAGGCTGGAGCGCTGGGCAGGCGGGCGCACCGGGAATGGCGAGCGGGGCAGGTGACGGCGCTCAGGTCTATGCCGCCGCTGAAGGCGGGGCAAATCCCTCGCAGTTTCCCGATGCAACCAACCCGTATGCCAACCCATATGGAGAAAGCGCCCTCTCAGGACCGCACGGTCAGACGGCGCAGGCGCCGCACGGCATGCCGGGGCCCGCGGGCGCTGGCGCGCAAGCCATGCCGGGGGCGGGCGGTGCGCTGGCCGCCCAGCAGGGGATATGGAGCGGGGCTGTGGCGCCCGGCCAACACATGACCGGTTGGCCGGGCGGCGCACCGGGCGTTCCGGGCACCGCGGCGGGAGGCGTGCCGGGCGCGGTGCCGGGGGGCGTGCCGGCGGGCTACCTGTCGATGCCTCCGGGCGCGATGCCGCCGGCCGGTTATCAACAATGGGGACACCAGTTTTCCACAACTCAACAATTGCCTGTTCAGAATGGGTATCAGTACCCACCTGCCGGAGGTCCGGCACCCTTGGGATTCAGCGGACAGATGGGTCCCGAGGTGTCCGAACGCGGCCTGCTAGCTCTGCAATTCCTCATCGAGCAGGGAAGTTGCGGACCCACGGCGCTGGCCGGCGCCTTCGGAGAGTCGGTCCCAACCTGGTCGCGCGAGCTTGCTACACTAGCCTCGATGGGCTTGATCCGAAAACACGGGCAGAAGCACATCTTGACCGACATGGGCAAAGCATGGCTGCAGCAGCGCAGCGATACGCAGACGCAGTAAGGAGGGAAACGCATGGACAATGAAGCAATGATCTTGCTGGACGACCTGCTGTCGTGCTGTCGCAGGGACGGACGGGACGCCCGCCTGATCAACATCTTGGAACAGTCGGTGCCGACCTCTTTGACCGAGGATGCGTTCACCGTGCAGGCGCCGAATCGCTTTGCCCTGTCCTATCTGGCAAAACAAACGACGGTGCTTGAGGCCTACCTGGAGGAAATCACCTTCGCCCCCATGGCGTTCACCGCACAGGACCCCTCCGGGCAGCAGGCTGCGCAGGCAGGGGCGGGTACGCCCGCCGTCGCGTCCGCCATACCCGTTGCGGCGCCGGCGGCCGTCTCCGCCGCAGAACCCGCACCGGCAACGGAGACGTATGCTGCGCCCGCCCCGGCTCCAGCCGCCATCGACGCCGCCGCGGCGCCGTTCGGCGATCTGAATACGCATCCTGCAGCGGCCCCGACACAAGCAGCACCCAGCGACCTTCCCTCACTGGCAAGCACCTTCGGCAACAACCGCCCGGAGCCGGCAGCCGCTACCGCCGCGGACCCCGTCACGCTCGACGAACGCGCTGCGAGCGTGGTCAACGCCGTACAGGCGATCCGTGCAGGCGCGGGCGCAAGCGCTCCGGCAGCAGGCGCCCCGCATCCCGCGGAGGCGCCGGGCGCGGAGCGCGGGGGTGCAACAAGGCCAGACGGCCGTATCACCGTGAGGAACACCGTCTCCTCCGATGCCTTCCAGCGCATGATGGCGGAGATGAAGGGCGCCGATGCACCGCGGACGCAGGCGTCGGGAACCGCCAAGGCAGCCGAGACAGCCTTGGCGCCCGAGGAGGAGTACCCCGCCGTCGACGTGAACTCGAAGTACACGTTTGAGAACTTCGTGTTCGGCGACGAGAACAAGCACGCCTATCAAAGCGCCGTGCGGTTCACCGCGCTCGCCGACGAGCCGGGGCAGTGCCCGAGCCTGTTCATCTACGGCAACTCGGGCCTGGGCAAGACCCACCTGTTGTTCGCCATCAAAAACTACCTCGCCAAGGAGAACCCGCGCGTGCGCGTGAAGTACGCCAACTCGCAGGCATACTTCGAGGATTACCTGCGCGACCTGGGTCGGCGCAAGGGCCCGGGCGACCCGATCATGCGCGAGTACCACGACGCGGACATCCTCATCATCGACGATATCCAGAACATCCTGGGCAAGCAGGCCACGATCGAGTACTTCTTCCAGCTGGTGGACGAGTTCATCCGCAGCGGCAAGAAGATGGCGTTCGCCTCCGACCGCGCGCCCAAGAGCCTCGGCCTCGACGAGCGCCTGACCAGCCGCTTCAACGCCGGCATGCTGTGCTTGGTGTCGGAGCCGGGGTTTGAGATGAAATACAACATCCTGACCCGCTACTACGAGAACGTCATTCGCCAGGCAGCCGATCTATCGTCTGTCAGCTCGGGCACGTCTTTGCTCTCGGCGCTCCAGGTCCACCAGGGGCATCTCACCGACGAGCAGCTGCGCCACATGGCGGAGATCTCGGGCAACAACATCCGTTCACTCGAGAGCTTCTGCGAACGGTGCGCCGGGCTGTCGAGCGAACGCGAGAGCGAAGGTCGCGAGCTGACCGGCGAGGACATCGACCACGTGGCCGAGCAGTACTTCAACACCGCCCACAAGGTCATCCACATCGACACCGTCCAAGGGGTCGTGGAGGAGTACTACCACGTAAGCCACGAGGAGCTCATCGGGCCGCGGCGCACGGCGAACATCGCCTTCGCCCGGCACGTAGCGGTCTACCTCGCCAACAGCCTGTGCGAGATGACCACGCCGGCCATCGGCGCGGAGTTCGGCGGCCGCGACCACTCCACCGTGCTGAACAGCCTGAAGGTCGTCGAGAACAAGATGAAGGAGGACCGCCGGATCTGCGAGGACCTGCAGCAGCTCAAGAACACGATCATGCTCAAGGCCTAACCCGGCCGCCACAGGCCGTATGGCGCAGGTTTGAGCCAAGCGTGTTCAAAACCTGCGCATGAGCGGTGTTGAAAGGCTGTGGGAAACAGGAGGGATAAGATGGGAGCAACCGCACACGTCGAGTGAAAAGAGTTTTCCACCGGGCGCCGCAGGGGACAAGATCGGGGTTGTCAACAGGTCCATGAGGACAAGTTTTTCAGCCTTCACCTGCGGTAACGCCAGTAATCCCCACCGTCCACCCGCTTATTACTATTATTGGTTCTATATCTATATAGAAAGGAAATAATATGAGGTTCACCGTCAGCCAGTCGGCGCTCGCCGATGCGATCGCCGTGGTGATGAAAGGAATCGCCAGCGCTTCCACGCTTCCCATCCTTTCGGGCGTGCTCGTGAGAGCATCCGATGGCGTTCTGGAGTTTCAAACATCGAACTACACCATCTCCATCCGTCACCGCATCGCGGCGCGTGTGGATGAAGAGGGGCAGATGGTCATCCCCTGCAAGATGCTTTCGAACATCTGCAAGACCCTGCCCGATGCCCCGGTGTCCTTCGAGCTGACGGAGCGGCAGGTGACCATCACCTGCGAGAAGAGCTCGTTCAGGCTGAACACCCTGGACGCCGGCGATTTCCCGGAGTTCCCCACCTTCGCGCTCGAGCGCTCCGTTGAGCTGCCGGCCAACATCCTGACCGAGATGGTGAACCGCGTGTGGCGCGTGACCTCGACCGATAAGAACCGTCCCGTGCTCAACGGCGTGTACATGACCGTGGAGAACAATACGATTCGCCTGGTGGCCACCGACTCCTACCGTCTGGCCGTATGCGATACGCAGGTCGAGACCTCCTCGCTGGAGGGCAGTTTCGAGCTTAACGTGCCCGCCGATGCCTTCAACGATGCGCTGTCCATCACCGGTGGCCAGGGTACGATCCTGGTGGGCTCCACCGACACGCAGGTGGTGTTCGTGGCCGGCAACACCACGTATGTGTCCCGCCGCATCGAGGGCGTGTATCCCAACTACAAGGCGCTGCTGCCGGCAAGCTGCGCCACCACGGTGAAGATCGACGTCGAGGCCCTGACCGCGGCCCTCAAGCGCGTGGCCGTGGTCGCGCAGGCGAACTCGGCGGTGAAGTTTGAGATTTCGGCCGAGACGGGCGCCATGACGCTGTCGGCGATCTCGAACGACCAGGACGCCGCGAGCGAAAGCGTCGAGGTGGAGGTCGAGGGTGCCTCGGGCGTCATCGCGTTCAACTACCACTACATCTTCGGCTGCCTGAACGTGCTCAACCGCGAGAAGGAGATCACGCTCGAGCTGCAGTCCTACACCCAGGCGGGCGTGTTCAAGTCCTACGACAAGATCAACTACCTCTACCTGGTCATGCCCGTTCGCATCTAATGGGACTCACGGCATCTGCGCTCACCGCATACAACTACCGGAGCTTCAGCTCGTATGAGCTGGAGCTCTCCGACGGCGTGACCGTGCTCGTGGGGCCCAACGCCGCAGGCAAGACGAATCTGGTCGAAGCGCTGCAGCTGCTGACGGCCGGCGCGTCTTTCCGGCATCCGACCCCAGCGCAGCTAGTGCATGAGGGCGCCCGCCGCGGGCGCATCGAGCTTGCGCTCGAAGGCGAGGGGCGCAGGCTCGAATTCGGCTGCGAGCTGGAACCGGGCCGTCGGTCGTTTACCCGCAACGGCAAGCGCACGCGCGCGTCCGGCATTCGCGGCGAGCTGCCGAGCGTGCTGTTCTGCCCCGACCATCTCGACATGGTGAAGCGCAGCGCCCGTGTGCGCCGCGCCGCGCTCGATGAGTTTGGCATCCAGCTCAATGCGCAGTACGCCAAACTCGTGGCCGCCTACGAGCGTACGGTCGAGCAGCGCAATACGCTTCTGAAGGCCGATGTGGTGGATGCCTCGATGCTCGAGGTATGGGATGAGGCCCTGATCGGCGCCGGCGCATCGCTGCTGCTGCACCGGCGCGCCCTGCTCGAGCGGGTGCGCGCGGCGCTGGCGGAGGTGTATGCGTCGGTGGCCGCTGGCGAGCGCGCCGATGCGACCTATGTCTCGTCGCTCGGTGAGCTGCCCGACGACCGCGCGGGTATCGAAGAGAAGCTGGCGGCGGGGCTCTTCCGCGTGCATGACGACGAGCTGCGCCGCGGCTGCACGCTGGTGGGGCCGCACCGCGACGAGGTCCTGTTCACGATCGAGGGGCGTCCGGCGCGTGAGTTCGGCAGCCAGGGACAGCAGCGTTCCGTGGTACTGGCGTGGAAGATGGCCGAGGTGCAGGTGACGCATGACATCCTGGGCAGCTATCCGCTGCTGTTGCTCGACGATGTGATGAGCGAGCTCGACGCCGCCCGCCGCGAGGCGATGCTGGCGCATGTGGCCGCGGGCATCCAAACGGTGATCACGACGACGAACCTGGGGTATTTCTCGGCAGAGACGCTGGAGCGCGCGAAGGTGGTGCATGTCGGTGGCGCGGTATAGCAAGGCGAAAAGGCAAGGCAGGACCGAGGGGCTGGGCGCGCTGGCGTCCTCGCTGCGCAACACGATCTATGCGCGCGCCGACGATGCGGGCCGCGCCCGGTTCCGCGCCGCCGAGCGCCGCCAGCAGGTGTATGCGGCGTGGAACCAGGTGTGCGGCGGCACCCGCGAGGGTCAGCACGTGACGGGGCTGTATTTCGTGCCCGATGCCAACGAGCTCGTGGTCTACACCGACGGCGCCGCCTGGACGCAGGAGCTCACGATGCTGCGCGAGATCATCCGTGCGCGCATGGAGACAGCGGGTGCCGCGGTGGATGCGCTGGTTGTCAAGACCTCGCGCGAGGGGCATCGCCGCAGCGCGCCCGCCCCGGCAGGCGCCGCGCGCGGTACTGCTCAGAAGGCGGCCCCTCCCCATGTCGCCCTGAACGAGGCCGAGCAGGCCCAGGTGGCGCGCGCCTGCGACGGGGTGGACGACGCCAAGCTCAAGCAGGCGTTGATTCGAGCCATGACGGCGTCGCTTGAGTGGAAAAAGGGTCGGGATAACTGAAAAGGCCCGCAATCGGCCTCTCACGGCCTTGTAGAGGTATTCCAGAGGTTCTGACACAGGGGAGCAAAAGCCCCAGCAATCCGATAGACTGGGGAAGATTGGCCATCGAACGTAAAACAAAGGGAGTACGCGTGGCGAATAACAACGAATACGGCGGAAATGAAATCAAGATCCTCGAGGGTCTTGACGCGGTCCGCAAGCGCCCGGGCATGTATATCGGCTCGACGAGCGCGAGCGGTTTGCACCATCTGGTGTGGGAGATTGTCGACAACTCGGTGGATGAGGCCATGGCGGGCTTCTGCACCCGCATCGACGTGACCGTGCACGCCGACAACTCGATCACCGCGGTGGATAACGGCCGCGGCATCCCGGTTGACAAGCACCCGGTGAAGAAGATCCCGACCCTCGAGGTCGTCATGACGATCCTGCATGCGGGCGGCAAGTTCGACAACAACGCCTACAAGGTGTCCGGCGGTCTGCACGGCGTGGGCGTCTCGGTAGTCAACGCGCTGTCCAAGAAGATGACCGTCCAGGTCAAGCGTGACGGTAGGATCTACGAGATGCAGTTCTCGCGCGGCAAGACCACGCAGAAGATGAAGGAGATCGGCACCTCCAAGACCACCGGCACCACCACGACGTTCTGGCCGGACGAGGAGATCTTCGAGACGACGGTCTACGACTACGACACCCTTCGCAACCGCCTGCAGGAGACGGCGTTTCTGAACAAGAATCTCAAGATCACCCTGCGCGACGAGCGCGAGCTCGCGCCGCGCGAGGACGAGTTCTGCTATGCCGGTGGCATCATCGACTTCGTGAAGTTCCTGAACGAGGGCAAGACGGTGCCCGACGGTCTCAAGCGCCCGATCTATCTGGCCGGTGCTTCCGAGGAGAACGCCCCGGTTGACAAGACCGGCGAGGTCGAGATCGCGATGCAGTGGAACACCTCGTACTCCGAGACGGTCATGAGCTTCGCCAACGACATCCACACGCCCGAGGGCGGCATGCACATGGAGGGCTTCCGCACGGCCCTCACCAGCGTGATCAACGATTACGCGCGCAAGAACAACATCCTGAAGGAGAAGGACGGCAACCTCACGGGCGATGACGTGCGCGAGGGCCTCACCGCCGTGGTGTCCGTCAAGCTCGCCGACCCGCAGTTCGAGGGTCAGACCAAGGCGAAGCTCGGCAGTTCCTTCATGCGCACCCTGGTTCGCAAAATCGTTTCCGACGGTCTGACCGACTATCTCGAGGAGCATCCCAAGCAGGCGCGCGAGATCATCAAGAAGGCGCAGCAGGCATCCAAGGCGCGCAACGCCGCCCGCAAGGCGCGCGAGGCCACCCGCCGCAAGAGCCTGCTGGAAACCGCGAGCCTGCCCGGCAAGCTCGCCGACTGCTCGGTGCGCGACGCCGAGATGACCGAGCTGTTCATCGTAGAGGGTGACTCGGCAGGCGGTTCGGCCAAGGATGGCCGTCGTCGAGACATCCAGGCGATCTTGCCTCTGCGCGGCAAGATTTTGAACGTGGAGCGCGTGGGCGATCACCGCGCCTTCTCCAGCGACACCATCCAGTCGCTCATCACCGCGATCGGTTGCGGCGTGACCACGGGTAACGGTGACGGCGGCGATTTCGACATCACCAAGGCGCGCTACCACAAGATCATCATCATGACGGACGCCGACGTCGACGGTGCACACATCCGCATCCTGCTGCTCACGTTCTTCTACAAGTACATGCGCCCGCTGATTGACGCCGGGTACGTGTACGTGGCCTGCCCGCCGATCTTCGGCATCAAGGTGCGCAACAAGATCCACTACGTGTATCCCAACGGCCGTCAGGCGGAAGATGAGATCCTGCGCGAGTCCATCGCGGCGCTGGGCCTGAACCCCGACGAGGGCGACGATGGCGACGCCAGCTCCCAGGAGGGTGTGAAGAAGTCCGGCAAGAAGCGCCGCGGCTACACCGTGCAGCGTTACAAGGGCTTGGGTGAGATGGATCCCAAGCAGCTCGCGTCCACCACGATGGACCCCAAGACCCGCATCCTGCAGCGCGTGACGATCGACGACGCCGTCGAGGCCGATCGCGCCGTCCGTGAGCTCATGGGTTCCGAGGTGGGGTATCGCCGCGACTACATCGAGAAGCACGCCCACGACGCCCGCTTCCTGGACGCCTAATCCACCAACCCGCTTGCAGTTCGGGGCTGCAGTTTGGGGACGGGGTCGTTTCGTATATCGAGGCTATCGATATATGTTGCTACCAGCTGATATACGAAACGACCCCGTCCCCAAACTGCAGCCTGGCCCCTGATTGATGTGACATTGATGTGACCACGACCGATAAGGAGAACACGTGGCTGACGATATGAATAACGAGGAGCGCGACCAGGCATCTGCCGGATCCGAGGGGATGCCCGAGGACCTGAAGCGCCTGCTCGCCCGCGCCGAGAGCGATGAGGACGGTGCGGCGACCTACGACCCGGACGCCGAGTCCGACGACGAGGAAGAAGATGACGACGAGGAGCTCGAGGAGAGCTTCGGCGCCAACACCCGCGGCGAGGACGCCGGCACCGATGTGAACGGCGGCACGCTGCAGGTGAGCGAATTCGGCCGCGAGATGAAGCAGTCCTTCATCGAGTACTCGATGTCGGTCATCACCGCCCGCGCCCTGCCCGACGTCCGCGACGGCTTGAAGCCGGTGCACCGCCGCATCCTGTATGCCATGAACGAATCGGGCATCTTCCCCAACCGCCCGCACAAGAAGAGCGCGTGGACGGTCGGCGAGGTTATCGGTAAGTACCACCCGCACGGTGACTTCGCCGTCTATGAGACGATGGTCCGCCTGGCGCAGTGGTTCTCCATGCGCACTCCGCTGATTGACGGTCACGGCAACTTCGGTAACATCGACGGCGACTCGGCGGCGGCCATGCGTTACACCGAGAGCCGCCTGGCAAAGCCCGCCATGGAGCTGCTGCGCGACCTGCAGAAGGACACGGTTGACTGGCAGCCCAACTACGATGAGTCGCTCGCCGAGCCCCGCGCGCTGCCGGCACGCTTCCCGAACCTGCTGGTCAACGGCAGCCAGGGCATCGCGGTGGGTATGGCCACCAACATCGCCCCGCACAACATGGGCGAGGCGGTTGAGGCCACCTGCTACCTGATTGACCACCCGGATGCCACGGTCGATGAGCTCATGCAGATCATGCCCGGCCCGGATTTTCCCACTGGCGCCCTCATCATGGGCACCGACGGCATCCGCCAGTCCTACGAAACCGGCCGCGGTTCCATCACGGTGCGCGCCAAGGCGCATGTGGAATCCACTAAGACCGGCCGCAACCGCCTGGTGTTCACCGAGATCCCCTACATGGTGAACAAGGGAACCTTGCAGGAGAAGATCGCCAGCCTGGTGAACGAGAAGCGCATCGAGGGCATCTCGGACATGCGCGACGAATCCACGAGCAAGGGCCTGCGCCTGGTGATCGAGCTCAAGAAGGGCATCATTCCGCAGGTTGTGCTCAACAACCTCTACAAGTACACTTCGCTACAGACCACGTTCGGCGCCAACAACCTGGCGCTGGTGAACGGCGTGCCAAAGTGCCTGGGTCTGCGCGAGATGCTGCAGCACTACATCGACCACCAAGTGGACGTGGTGACCCGGCGCACCCGCTTCGACCTCAAGAAGGCCCAGGCCCGCGCGCACATCCTCGAGGGCTACCTCATGGCCCTCGACCATATCGACGAGGTCATCTCCATCATCCGCTCCTCGCAGACCGACGCCGAGGCTAGCGCCCGCCTGATCGAGCGCTTCGGCTTCTCGCCGGAGCAGACCACGGCCATCCTCGAGATGAAGCTGCGCCGCCTGACCGGCCTGTCGCGCGACCAGATCGAGGAGGAGCTCGCCGGCCTGCGCCGTGCCATCGCCTACTACGAGGACCTGCTGGCGCATGAGGAGAAGATCCTGGCTGTCATCAAGGAGGAGATGCGCGAGATCGCCCGCAAGTACGGCGACAAGCGCCGCACCGAGATCACGCACGCCGAGAAGGACCTCGATGTGGAGGATCTCATTGCCGACGAGGACATGGTTGTGACCATCACCCATACCGGCTACGTCAAGCGCATCCCGGTTGCCGCCTACCGCGCCCAGAAGCGCGGCGGCAAGGGCGTGTCCGGCGTGAACCTCAAGGAAGACGACGTCATCGACGAGATGTTCATCGCGAGCACCCACGAGTACGTGCTGTTCTTCTCCACGCGCGGCAAGATGTACCGTCTGAAGGTGCACGAGCTGCCGGTTGGCATGCGCCAGGCCCGCGGCACGGCGATCGTGAACCTGCTGCCGTTCGAGGAGGGCGAGAAGATCGCGAGCGTGATCTCCTGCCGCGAGTTCCCTGAGGACGAGTACCTGATGTTCGCCACCGCCAGTGGCATGGTAAAGAAGACCGCGATGGCCGCCTACGACCGCAGCCGCCGCGACGGCATCATTGCCATCAACATCAAGTCCGGCGATCGTTTGCTGGGCGTGCGCCGCGTGAAGCCGGGAGATAAGATCATCATGGCCACCACGGCGGGCAAGGCGATCATGTTTGCCGAGGATCAGGTGCGCGCCACCGGACGCGATACGAGCGGCGTGCGCGGCATCAACATGAAGGGCGACGCCGAGGTGCTGGGCATGGAGATCAGCAACGGCCGCGGCGATTTGGTGGTCGTGACCGAGCGCGGCTTCGGCAAGCGCACCCCGATTGCCGACTACCCCGAGCAGAATCGCGGCGGTCAGGGCGTCTACACGATTCAGATGACCGACCGCAAGGGCCAGCTTGCGGCGATGAAGGTCGTGGGCCCGCAGCATGAGCTGTTCATCATCACCGAGGGGGCAACGGTCATCCGCGTGAAGACCGCCGAAATCTCCCAGACCGGTCGCGCTACCCAGGGTGTGAAGATGATGAGCGTGGCCGACGGCGACCGCGTGTGCGCCGTGGCGCGCATGACGAGCGCCAAGAAGAAGGCGAAGGCCCCGGCGGTTGCCGAGGGTCAGGAGGCATTCGACTTGGCGGCGGCAGGCGCCATGGACGCTCCGAGCGACGAGGACCATGTGGATATCGGCAGCGACGATGAGGCGCTCGAGGACCTGATGGACGAGTAAGGTCACGTTTTGTTGCCCGGCGCCCGCGTTGATGCGAGCGCTGGGGACGGAGCGCCAGCGCGCATGCCGGCCGGCTGCCGCACGTGCTTGCACGGTCGTCGGTGCTGGCGTGGGCTGCCATTTGCCGCCCGTTCTGCTACGAATGCCGGGGATGGGAAACCTGCTGTCTGTCATTCGGAACACCGGGGACGGGGTGGGCGGCTGTCTATCTCCTGAGTTGGCGAGTGCCGGGAACTGAGCCTGTCTCTTATACACATCTCCGAGCCCACGAGACGTAG